>JBKOYU010001143.1:0-7468 GCA_046725575.1 Actinomycetota bacterium
ACGTCACACCGCCGATCCGCGGCGTCCGCCTGGACGGCACCAACGGCAACCTGGAGATCATCGACAACGACGGCGGCGCTGACGGCGACCCGGAGTACGCCAGGGCCATGGGGCCGATGCAGTTCATCCCCGAGACGTGGAAGCTCTACGGCGTCGACGCCAACAACGACGGCATCATCAGCCCGGACAATTTCGACGACGCGGCGCTGTCGGCGGCCGGCTACCTGTGCTGGCGCGGCAAGGACCTGGCCAGGCCCCGCGGCTGGATGGACGCGCTGCACGCCTACAACCACTCCGACCAGTACGCCCGCACGGTGCGGGACTGGGCGACGGCCTACGCGAACGGACACCCCCTCTAAACACGCCGCGGCCGGGTGCACGCTCTAGGCTCAATGCCGACCAGCCCCATGACCAAGGAGAAGCTAGTGCCCATCATCGAGCAGGTCGGAGCCCGCGAGATCCTCGACTCCCGTGGCAACCCGACGGTCGAGGTCGAAGTGGCCCTTTTGGACGGCACGTTTGCCCGTGCCGCGGTGCCGTCGGGCGCGTCGACCGGCGAGCACGAGGCGGTGGAACTGCGCGACGGCGGCAGCCGCTACGGCGGCAAGGGCGTCGAGAAGGCGGTGCAGGCCGTGCTCGACGAGATCGCGCCCGCTGTCATCGGGCTGAGCGCCGACGACCAGCGGCTGGTCGACCAGGCGCTGGTCGACCTCGACGGCACGCCGGACAAGTCGCGGCTGGGCGCCAACGCCATGCTCGGGGTGTCGCTCGCGGTGGCCAAGGCCGCGGCGGAGTCGGCGGCGCTACCGCTGTTCCGCTACGTCGGCGGGCCCAACGCGCACATTCTGCCGGTGCCGATGATGAACATCCTCAACGGCGGGGCACACGCCGACACCGGGGTCGATGTCCAGGAGTTCATGGTCGCGCCGATCGGGGCGCCCAGCTTCAAGGAGGCGCTGCGCTGGGGCGCCGAGGTGTACCACTCGCTCAAGTCGGTGCTCAAGAAGCAGGGGCTTTCGACGGGGTTGGGCGACGAGGGCGGGTTCGCGCCCGACGTCGCAGGCACCAAGGCCGCACTGGACCTGATCCTGAGCGCCATCGAGGCGACGGGCTTCAAGCCGGGTTCCGAGGTCGCGCTGGCGCTCGACGTCGCGGCCACCGAATTCTTCACCGCCGGAACGGGTTACAGCTTCGAGAAGGAGACCCGCACCGCCGATCAGATGACTGAGTTCTACGCCGGGCTGCTCGACGCGTACCCACTGGTGTCGATCGAGGACCCGCTGTCGGAGGACGACTGGGACGGCTGGGTGGCGCTGACGACGGCCATCGGCGACCGCATCCAGATCGTCGGCGACGACCTGTTCGTCACCAACCCGGAGCGTCTCGAGGAGGGCATCGAAAAGGGCGCGGCCAACGCACTTTTGGTGAAGGTCAACCAGATCGGCACGCTGACCGAGACGCTTGATGCGGTGGCACTGGCGCACTCCGGCGGCTACCGCACGATGATGAGTCACCGCAGCGGTGAGACCGAGGACACCACGATCGCGGACCTCGCTGTCGCGGTCGGGAGCGGGCAGATCAAGACCGGTGCGCCTGCGCGCAGCGAGCGGGTCGCCAAGTACAACCAGCTGCTGCGCATCGAGGAGACCCTCGGCGACGCCGCCCGCTACGCCGGCGACCTGGCATTCCCGCGCTTCTCTATGGAGGCCAAATAACCCGTGCCCGAGGCGAAACGGCCCGATCCGAAGCGACGGTCCCCTGCGGGCCGTCCGAAGGGGACGGCGCCTGCCCGCCGCCAGCCGCGCACCACTGAGACGCGCCCTGCGCCCGAGGCTGGGCCCGATGAGAAGCCCAAAGACACCATCCGCGAATCGATTGTCACCTCGGCAGAGCAGCAGTCCGAGCAGCGGTTCGGATCGGCGGCTCGGCGTGCGGCGATTCTCGCCGCCGTCGTCTGCGTGCTCACTCTGACCATCGCGGGCCCGGTGCGCACCTACTTCGCGCAGCGCACCGAGATGAAGCAGTTGAAGGCCACTGAGGCGCAATTGCATACGCAGATCGCCGAACTCGAAGAGCAGAAGGTCAAGCTCGCCGACCCGGTGTTCATCGCGGCGCAGGCACGCGAGCGACTCGGATTCGTGATGCCGGGAGACATTCCGTACCAGGTGCAGTTGCCGGCCGACGCGGCCGTGCCCGACACGCCCGGTGGGGAACCCGCGACGACGAAGAGCGGCGATCCCTGGTACACGTCGCTGTGGCACACCATCGCCGATGCGCCGCATGGTGTTTCGCCAACCATCGCGCCCGACGCGCCGCCGGGCCCGCCTCCGTCTCCGGCACCCGCTCCGCCCAGTGCACCCCCTCCCGGTGGTTGACGCAGCGGATCTCGACGCCGTCGCGCGGCAACTGGGCCGCGAGCCTCGCGGCGTGCTGAAGATCGCCTACCGCTGCCCGAACGGCGAGCCCGGCGTGGTCAAGACCGCGCCGAGACTGCCTGACGGAACGCCGTTTCCGACGTTGTACTACCTGACGCATCCGGTGCTGACGGCCGCGGCCAGCCGGCTTGAATCGTCGGGTCTGATGCGCGAGATGACCGAACGGCTGCAACAGGATCCGCAACTAGCCGCCGCGTACCGCAGGGCGCACGAGTCGTACTTGGCCGAGCGTGATGCGATCGAGTCGCTGGGCACGACGTTTTCCGGTGGCGGCATGCCCGATCGGGTCAAATGTCTGCATGTGCTGATCGCGCACTCGCTGGCCAAGGGTCCCGGCGTGAATCCTCTTGGCGACCAAGCGCTGGCGGTGTTGGCCGACGAGCCGGCGATGGCGGGAATCCTGGAGAAGGGCAGGTGGACGTGAACGCCCGAAGACGACCGCGAGTGAGGATCGCAGCGAGGGGCGAGCGAGGACCGGAGCGAGCGGGAGTCGAGGCGTGAGCAGGGCGGCGGCGATCGACTGCGGCACCAACTCGATCCGGCTCCTGATCGCCGACAGGGTCGACGGCCGCTTGCAGGATGTGCACCGTGAGATGCGGATAGTGCGGTTGGGCCAAGGTGTCGATGCCACAGGGCAATTCGCGCCGGACGCGCTTGCGCGCACGAAAGCGGCGTTGGTCGACTATGCCGAGCTGCTGCGCAGTTTCGAGGTGCCCAAAGTCCGGATGGTGGCGACGTCGGCCGCCCGCGACGCCGCCAACCGCGACGTGTTCTTCGCGATGACCGCCGACGTGCTGGGTTCGGTCGTTCCGGGTGCGGTGGCCGAGGTGATCACCGGTACCGAGGAGGCGACGTTGTCGTTCCACGGTGCCGTCGACGAATTAGATCCTGCCTCAGCACCTTTCGTGGTCGTCGACCTCGGCGGCGGTTCGACCGAAGTGGTGCTGGGCTCGCGCGATGTCGAGGCGAGTTTTTCCGCCGACATCGGGTGCGTGCGGCTGACCGAGCGGTGCCTGCACTCCGATCCGCCGACGGCCGTGGAGATCGCCGCCGCGCGTGAAGTGGTCCGCGAGGGGCTGGGCGAGGCACTGCGGGTGGTGCCCGTCGAGCGCGCCCGCACTTGGGTTGGGGTGGCGGGCACCATGACCACGCTGTCGGCGCTGGCGCAGAAGATGACGACCTACGACTCAGAGGCGATCCATTTGTCCAGGGTGGGGTTCGGTGACCTGCTGGAGGTGTGCGACGAGTTGATCGCGATGACGCGTCAGCAACGCGCCGCGCTCGGACCGATGCACGAGGGCCGCGTCGACGTCATCGGCGGCGGCGCGATCATCGTCGAGGAACTCGCGTATGCGCTGGGGCACCGGGCGGGCATCGACGAGCTGGTGGTCAGCGAGCACGACATCTTGGACGGTATTGCGCTGTCGATCGCCTAGCGGCCGAGGACGGTTATGAAATTGCCCGCGTAGGTAGCGACAATGCTCGCCGGGCTGGAGTTGTCGCTCCCTACGCGGGCATTTTTCAACATGGTCCCGGGCTGGCCAAACCGTCGTCTCTTGCCAAGCCGGTCCGCATCGCGCGTACGGTGGACACCGTCAGAGGCGCAACAGAGGCAGTGTTGAAATGACTCCACGCTTCCCGGATCGGCGGGTGATCCGCACCGTCTTGTCGCTTGCCACGCGGGCGCCGTCGATTCACAACTCCCAGCCGTGGCGGTGGCGGGTGGATACGCAGAGTCTGCACCTGTACTCCGATCCTGATCGGCATCTGCCCAACGCCGACCCGGACAACCGAGAGTTGCTCTTGAGCTGTGGTGCGTCACTGAACCACGCGGTCGTCGCTTTGGCGGCGATGGGTTGGCAGGCAACGGTCGACCGGCTGCCCGACCCCTTGCAGCCCACCCATCTGGCCGCGATCGAGGTGTCCCGCCACCCTGCCAGTGAGGTTGACATCACGCTGGCCGCGGCGATACCGAGGCGACGTACTGACCGCCGCCACTACGCCTGGTGGCCCGTCCCGGCCGCCGATATCACCCTGATGGGTTCCCGCGCAGCGGGTGCCGACGTGATGCTGCGGCAAGTGGCCTCACTTCCGAAGCTCCGAGAGATCGTCGCGCAGGCCGTCTGGCAACATGCCACCGATCATGATTACCTGACCGAGCTGACGGCCTGGAGTGGGCGGTACGGATCGGTGTCCGGCATTCCGGCGCGCAACATACCGGAGTCCGATCCGACATCTCCAATACCGGGCCGAGTGTTCGCCGGGCCAGCCCTGGACCAGCCCCCCGAGACCGCAGCGGCCGACGACGGCGCCGTGGTGTTGGCCCTGGGTACTGAGGACGACACCAGCCTGGCGCGGCTGCGCGCCGGCGAAGCCACGAGCCTGGTGCTGCTGACTGCTAGCGCGCTGGGTTTGTCGAGCTGCCCCGTCACCGAACCCCTGGAGATCGCCGAAACGCGGGAAGCCGTCCGAACCGATGTCCTCGGTGAGAGCGGATATCCCCAGATGTTGTTGCGTGTCGGCTGGGCGCCGGTCAATGCCGACCCCCTTCCGTCCACTCCCCGCCGCCCGCTGGCCGATGTCGCTGCGTACCTTGACGGGTCACCGCTCGAGTAGCCGCTCAGCGCGTTCGGCGAGGAACTTCCGCATCCAGTAACCGGTGACGGTCGCAACGGTCAATGCAGACAACTAGTGCATCCGAGGACGACTGCCTCGTCGTGTTGATGACCTTCGTCCCTATTGCGCGCGCGGTGACCTGGAAACGATGAGTACAGAGGGACGAGGAGGAATGTGATGACGTCTTTCGGCCCGACTGCTCTGACTGATCAGGAACTGGACAGCATTGCATGGAACTTTCTCGGTTCGAAGTTCGCCGGAAGGATCTACGCCAATTGGTCTATCGAGCGACGTGTCGACGCATATCTCCTGCACCTCGGCATGGCCGATGTCGTCAGCGACGGGTCCGTGTACAACGCCTTGCTGGAACGCGTGATGGCCAATGTCGGTCGTGCGCTTCGCAAGGGGATGTTGGGAAGCACTTAGGAAGCCACTGATTGACGATGAGTACGCATTGGCTCCTGCGGGAGAACTCACACCAGGGACGCGTGGCGCCGTTCAACACGCGGCTCGCCGATGCCGGCCGACATCTCCCCCGAACTCATCTAACGACAGCCGAATTGATGGCGACCACGCGTCATAACACCCAAATCGATCTGGAAAGGCTGACCGGCGGTGTCGGCGTCGTTCGGTGAGGCACCACGGCACGACGCCGTGATCACCGTTGACCGGTACGGGAACACGGCGTCGACGACGCACACCGTCGCGCTCGTCGAAGAACTCGAAGCCGGACGTATCCGGCCGGGCGAGACCATCGCGTTGATCTCCATGGCGTCAGGGCTGGAGATCGGCGTCGTTTTGCTGACCGTCGACGAGGATCTGGTGGGCCGCTATGGGCACAGTAATTGATCGCCTCGATGTCACCGATCGTGGTTGGCGTAGCCGTCACAGTGCATTGCATCTCGCGGTGGCGGCGGCCAAGACTTGCCTTCACCGCGCGGGGCGAAAAGGCCTCCGGCGCATGAAGCTTTCACCTGCGGCCAGAGTCGGGGTGGACCCGATTACTCGTCCGCGGCAGCGGTGGAGCGGTCGGACACGCTGCGTTCGACATACCCCATTTCGTCATGGAGCAGAAGATGATGCGCGGAATACGTGATCGCGCGGAGCAGACATGGTCGAGGGCCGACCATCACCAGGTCGAAGTCGACCATGCCTGACACCTTGGTGGAATTGGACGTCATCAAGCGTGCTGTGCGACTGGCGTGCCGAGCGCCGTCGTTGCATAACAGCCAGCCTTGGCGATGGGCGGTTGATGGCAACGCAGTGCACCTCTACCTCGACCGGAACCGCATCTTGCACGCCACGGACCGCGCCGGCCGCGAAGCAATCATCAGCTGTGGAGCAGTGCTTGACCACTTCCGGGTCGCCATGGCGGCTGCGGGGTGGACGGCCAACATCGACCGCTTTCCCGGTACGAACGAACCAGATCATTTGGCATCTATTGATTTCGCTCCAACGGATTCGGTCACCGATGCGGATCGTCAGCGGGCACAGGCAATCCCGTTGCGTCGCACCGACCGACTTCCTTTCGCCCCGCCGACGGAGTGGGCTTCCTTTGAACCGCAGCTGCGTAACGCGGTCCACTCTGATGCCGTTCGCCTGGACGTGCTCTCCGACGACGCGCGTGGGGATCTGAAGGAGGCGTCGATGTTGACCGAATCGCTCCGGCTCTACGACTCCTCGTACCACACCGAGTTGGGTTGGTGGACGGCCCCATACGAAGCCTCGGAAGGCATTCCGTATGGCTCGCTGGTATCGGAAGACGAGCGTGAACGGGTCGATGTGGGCCGGACGTTCCCGGCTCCCCGTCACCAGGAGCGGCGCCCAGACGTACCGACTGACTATTCGAAGATCGTGGTGCTCTCTACATACGGCGACTCGCACGAGGACGCATTGAGGTGCGGAGAGGTGCTTTCTTCCGTTCTCCTCGAGTGCACCGTGGCTGGCTTGGCTACCTGCACGTTGACGCACATAACTGAGCTCGCCGCCAGCCGCCACATCATCGCTTTGTTGATCGAACAGGACAGCACGCCACAGGTGGTTGTCCGCGTGGGCGTGGCCCCGAGCACGGCGGACATGCCACCGGCGACGCCGCGGCGACCACTCGAGGATGTGTTGAGGGTTCGTCGCTGACAAGTAGCTGGTCGTTGCTTCGTTTGCGCGGCGAAAACTGGTTCTGTCGACGGTGGAGTGCCACGATGGGGGCGTGAGCCGGCATGGTGGTCCAAACGACGAGCATGGCGCGCCTCCCCTTCGCAGCACGCTCTCACAACTACGGCTGCGTGAGCTCCTCACCGAGGTTCAGGAGCGCGTCGAGCAGATCATCAAAGGCCGTGACAGGCTTGACGGCCTGGTCGAGGCCATGCTGGTGGTCACGTCGGGGCTGGACTTGGATGTCACGCTGCGCACCATCGTTC
>JBKOYU010000690.1:0-3465 GCA_046725575.1 Actinomycetota bacterium
GGCCTGGTCGACGAAATTCCAGCTGCCCAGCGCGATGAAGTTCATGGTACTGACCCACATCACCCTGCCCATCGAGCCCAGCGGAGGGCGACACGTCTACAGTTTCCGGCTGGAAGGAAGCCACGAGCGGTTCGACATTCCACTCGACGTTGTCGTCCAGTGACGAGCCCATGAAGTCGGCAAAACGTTCACTGGCCACACCTCACCCGTTAGGCTTCGCGGAGACCAACCGGTCATGACGACCAAGGGGTGGGACATGATTCGCGAACTTTTCGCCGCCGCCGCGATCGCGGGCGCCGCTGTCAGCATGGCGCCGGGCGCTCTCGCCGACCCCGGCAGCGACAACCTGTACTTCGACAAGCCGGGGCGCTACGCCACCGACGTGCCGGGCATGAACTACGACGCCCACCTCGCAGGGCCGTGCGAGAACCTGGACTTCTTCACCTTCGGGCGCGGTCCCGGCGGTGAAGCATTGCAATGTCGTTGGATAGAGAACCAGTGGCCGCCGGTGACCACCGGGTTTTGGGTTGCGACGTATGAGCTGTTCGGCGTCCAAGAGATCGGCTCACCATGCCCGAAGCCGCAGGCCGCGGCACAGGCTCCCGACGGGCGCCCACTACTGTGCCTCGGCGCACAGGGTTGGCAGCCCGGCTTCTTTACCCGCGAAGGCTTCTTCCAGGGGTAACCGCTCCGGACAGGGGCCGCCCCGCGCGCAGCGTCCGGCTTGGCGGGTGCCCGAACGCTTCCTTGTAGGCGATGCCGAATCGGCCCGGGTGGCCGAACCGCCAGCGGCCGGCGATCGCCATCACGGTGTCAACTGCGGGGTCGGCGGCTTGCAGGTCTCGGTGCGCCCGGTCGAGGCGCACCCGTCGCAGATACTCCAGCGGCGTGGTGCCGAGATGGCGACGGAATGTGTACTGAACCGAGCGCGGGGTGACGCCGATCGCCGACGCGATATCGGTCAGCCCGATATCGCGGTGGGCGTTGTCGTGGATGAACGCGATTGCCCGGCGCAACGTCTGAGGTTGCGCGGCAGACGTTTCGGCAGGGTTCAGCATTAGCCCGTCGATTACCCGACGACCAAGATCCCAAACCGCCCCGCGGCCGATCCCTGCCCTGACACGATTTGCCCCATGACCGAACGCATCGAAGTCCAGCGCACCATCGCCGCACCGGCCGCCGACACATCTTCGCGGTCCTGTGCGACCCGCAGGGCCACGTCGCCATCGACGCATCCGGCATGCTGCAGGACGCCGACGGCGACCCCGCACAGGCCGTCGGCGACACCTTCGTCGTGCACATGGACCGCGAGGCGCTCAACGACTACCCGATGGGCAAGTACGACGTCACCGTCACGATCCGCGAGTTCGACAAGGACCGGCTGATCGCCTGGACGATCCTCGGCCAGATCCGGCCACAGATCGGGCACATCTACGGCTATCGGCTCGAGCCGGCCGACGGCGGCACCCTGGTCACGTCGTTCTACGACTGGTCCGACATCGACCCGCAGTGGCGTGAGGCCAACATCTTTCCGGTCGTGCCCGAAAGCGCGCTGCGGGCGACCCTCGGCATCCTCAACCGAACAGTGCGCCGCGGATATCCGCGCGGCTAGGCCAGGCGTCAACCGGAGGTTGACGAAACCATCCTCGTCAACCTAAAGTTGACGCTATGACCGAGCCCGCCAAAATCACCAACCCCGTCCGCCTCGACGACCTCATCAATGCCATCAAGAAAGCTCACGACCAGCCGCTCGACCAGTTGACCGATGCGGTGATCGCTGCGGACGCCCTCGGCGACATCGCCGACCATCTGATCGGCCACTTCGTGGACCAGGCGCGAAAGTCCGGGGCGTCGTGGACCGAGATCGGCAAGTGCATGGGTGTCACCAAGCAGGCTGCGCAGAAACGGTTTGTGCCCAAGGCCGACGCCGCCCTCGACCCGGAGGCGGGCTTCGGCCGGTTCACCCCGCGCGCCAGGAACGTCGTCGTCGTCGCGCAGAACAAGGCCGGCGAAGCCGGCAACAACGAGATCAGGCCCGAGCACCTGCTTCTCGGCCTTTTTGCGGACCCGGACGGCCTTGCCCCCAAACTGCTCGCCGGTCAGGGCATCGATGCCGACAAGGTGAACAAGGCCATCACGCTGCCACCGCGCGTCGACGGCGTGCCCGTCTTGATCCCGTTCAACGGCCAGGCCAAGAAGGTGCTGGAACTGACGTTCCGCCAAGCACTTCGGCTGGGACACAACTACGTCGGCACCGAGCACATCCTGCTGGCGCTGTATGAAGCCGAGGACGACGACGGCACGTTGCACCAGCTTGGCGTCGACAGGGACCGCTTCGAGCGCGAACTGGTCGAGGCGCTCGAGTCCTACACCAAGGGCTGATCTCACATCCATGAGTGCCGCGGCGTCTTCATGATGTGAGAATGCGACCGTTTGAGGACGTAGTGGCCGAGCACGGCGCGACGGTGCTGCGGGTGTGCCGCGCCGTGGTCGGCCCCGTCGACGCCGAGGACGCCTGGTCCGAGACGTTCCTGTCGGCCCTGCGCGCCTATCCCGACCTGCCCGCCGGCGCCAACGTCGAGGCCTGGCTCGTCACGATCGCCCACCGCCGCGCCATCGACGTCGGGCGAGCCCGCTCACGCCGCCCCGTACCCACCGACACCCTGCCCGAACGCCCTGCCGCCCACTCCGACCCCGCTGCGAGCGACCCCGACCTGTGGAGCGCGCTACAACGGCTACCGACCAAACAACGCCAGGCGGTGGCCTACCACCACATCGCAGGCCTGCCGTTCGCCGAGATCGCCGAGTTGCTCGGCAACTCCCCCGACGCCGCGCGGCGAGCCGCCGCCGATGGACTCAAGACACTGCGCAAGCACTACCGTGAGGACGAAACAGCATGACTACCAATCTTTTTGACGAACTCGAAGCCGACGACGGAGCACTGGCCCGGCTGCACCAGCGGCTGGAGCACGCCGCCGACACCGCCGAACTGCTCGACGTCGCCTACCGCACCATCGACACTCCGGTCGGCACGCTGCTGCTGGCGGCCACCACCGCAGGACTGGTCCGGGTCGCCTATGACGTCGAAGGCCACGACGCCGTGCTGGCGGGGCTGGCCGACAGGATCAGCCCGCGCGTGCTGCGCGCGCCGGCGCGGCTGGACAGCGCGGCCCGGCAGATCGACGAGTATTTCGCCAAGCGCCGCACCGCCTTTGAGGTGCCGGTCGACCTGCGACTCGCGGAGGGCTTCCGCCGCAACGTCATCGAGCACCTGCGCGACATCGGCTACGGCCGCCGGGAAAGCTACGCGGCGGTGGCCGCCGCGATCGGTCATCCCCGTGCGGTGCGCGCCGTCGGCACCGCCTGCGCCCACAACCCCCTGCCGGTGGTGATCCCGTGTCACCGCGTCGTGCGGTCCGACGGGTCGACGGGCCAGTACGTCGGCGGGCCGCTGGCCAAATCGAC
>JBKOYU010000612.1:0-4138 GCA_046725575.1 Actinomycetota bacterium
GTGTACGTGCCGGTGGAGTTCTTCACGATGATGGGATCACCGGCGCCGAAGTTGTCGAAGAACCACCTTGCGTTGGTGGGGCTGATGTTGATGCAGCCGTGACTGACGTCGCGCTTACCCTGGTCATCCACAGACCAAGGAGCGCTGTGTATGAAGTTGCCGCTGTCGTCGAACCGGACGGCTAGGTCGACGGTCACCTTGTACCCGTACGTCGAGTTGACCGGGACCCCGTAGGTCGAGGAATCCATCACCACCGAGGGCATCTTCTCTTGAACGTAGTAAGTGCCGTTTGCGGTTTGGTGGCCGCCGGCTGCCATACCCATCGACATCGGGATGGTCTTCTCCACGGTCCCGTTGCGGGTGACGGTCAGTTGGTGCGTGGCGTCGTCAGCCGTGGCCACCAGCGTGTCTCCCGTACGGAAGCTGAACACCGTGCCGCCCGCATCGACGGTCACCGCGGTGTGGGCGGGCCAGAAGCTCAGCGGGCGCCAGCGCAGCTGCGTGGGGGTCTTCCAGTAGAACTTGCCGGGAACCGGCGGGACCGAAGAGACGTGGACGGCGCTTTCGGTTGCGCCGGCGTCATCGACCAGCCCGGGGAAGTTGATGATGATCGGCTGGGCCACACCCACCGTCGAGCCGTTGGCAGGGACGAAACTCGGCGGCCCGAATGGCGCCGTGCCGGTGAACGGTGTCGGGTCCTGCCCCGCAGCGGGGACCGCGAAAACCGGTACTGCCAGCGGGTCAGGGGCAGGCGGCAACCCAGGGGCGGGCGGCGCCGGGACCCCTGGATCGCCGGGAGCCGGATCCGCCAGCGCGGGAACCGCACTCAGCACCAGCACCCAGCCCAATATCGAAGCCACTCCGGCTGCCTTTAGAGCGGCGAAGACGCTTCGTTTCGTCGAGCTCGACATATACATCCCTCCACTCACTTTCTGGAAACAGTGTCGCATAGCGCCCAGGCCAGCTATCTCTTCCGCCGCCTGGCCCCTCGCCAAGCCCTAGCTAACATCTCCGTATACGCGTGTACGCGACCGCGGCGATTTGTAGCCGCACCGGAGCCGTACCGCGACCGTACTGGCAACGCGCAAATATGGTGTCCTGCAAGCGATATGCTGCGTTTCGGCTGCCTGTTTCTGTGGTAGCAGAAACCCGCGTTTCCGTTCTTAAAATTCCGCCCAGTGTCGGTTCGAGTCCGACTGGGGGCACGCGATAACTGCAGACCTTCGGGTTCCACTTGACTGGTCGCAGCCGCTCGCGACTTCCCTCAACTGCGTTCGTGCGACCGAGACCGGCCCAGCCGGCATCTGGTCTTCTGCGGCGTTTGGTAGAAATCTTGAGTCCAGTCGTCGATCGTTGCGTCGACTTCGGCGCGCACAGGGTTATTTGTGACCTGCCATCCGAGACCTTCAATCTCTGTCGTGCACCACCGTATTAACGATCCGTCAGCGCCGATCTCGTGTGCAAGAAGAACCCTCTCGTCGGAATTCAACTTGTCACTGAACGCCTGCATACTGTTCTTCACACGCCAGTAGGCAACAGCTTCATCAAACCGCCGACAGAGCTCTAGCCTGACTACCAATGGAAGGGCCGGTGATTTGATCGCCGTGTGAACAGCGAAAATGCCACCTGCCACCATTGTGAGTGCGACGCATGAATCAAGCAGCGGCGGTTATCTTTTCGCGGCTGGCGACGCCCACATTCACTATCATCCCCAGTAGGAGCACGGCGACCACGGTGGCGTAGGCCGCCGTGAGATCTATGTCGACCATGTGTCCGACCACCGGCAGGGTCATCGCGGTCGTGAGGCCGATTACGGCTTGCCGTAGTGCACCGACTTTGCCAATCGTGGATGTCCTGGCCCAGGTTTGAAGGATGTTCACTTGCTGGCTCGACGACACCGCCACGCCGAGCCCAAGGAGAACTGCGCCGAATGGCACACCCGACTGTCCTACGGTGCCACCCAATTCCATCGCGAGCGCGATAGTCGCGAATCCCGCAATCTGTATCGCGAAACCAGAGGTAACGGCCTGCCTCGTCGACGCCGACGAGCACCGCGCCCACAGGACCGGGGCCACAACCGCGCCGGCTGCAAAACAGACGTCCAGAATTCCCAGCCAGCTCTCATTCCCGTAGAGCCGGTGGACAAGTGGAGCCAGCGCCACATTGAACGCGGCGATCGTCAGGAAGTCGACACCGAGAAGCAGCAATGACAGCACCGACCGGGTACTACTAATCGCCTCACGGAGTACCGACCCCCATCCCGTGTCGTCGGTCGCGCCGTCGTCGTCGAGCGTCGTCGACATCGTTGAACGCGCCGACGCCAGCGCATATGCGGCCACGGCGTAGGCGGCGGCGGCGGCGAGAAAGGCCCACTTCGGCCCTGCGGCCCAAAGGAATACGCCAGCAACCGCGCCACCGACGATCTGGCCAGCCTGAACCGATACGGTCCACCGCATGTTGTACCGGGAGAGGTCGCCCGGATCCAGGGATCGCGGCCCGACCGCGAAGATTCCCGCTCGATAGAACGGGCGTACGAGGTTGATGACCAGGCCGATCGCGACGCCGGCCACCACCAACAGGCCCGCCGGCGCGACCAGGTACGCGATCAACGAGAGAGCGGGAACGATAGACGCGACCGCACACACCACAGCGGGATTGATGCGGTCGGCCATGCTCCCGGCAACAGCCCCCAGGATCACCGGCACGATGTACTCGATCACGACGATGCCGGTGAATGCCGACACCGATCCCGACTTCTCGAAGAGCGCTTGCCCGAGCGTGATGGTGTAGCAGCCCGACGCCAGGTTGAACAACGTGGACCCGGTGAGCAGGCGCAGACCGGGCCACCGACGAAACAAGGAAGCCATTACACGGGCTCCACGACCGGCTGCGGCGTCAGCGCAGCGGCGCGTGCCCGTTTGTACGCCTTCACCGGGTCGTCCGCATGGGCGAGCGCGCACACGGACCTTCCATAGCTGGAAGTGACCTTCGGTGACACCCGCTCTCCGACGTTTAGGAGGGTGGTGACGGCCTCCACTCCTGGCATCGAGCGCGCCTCTTCGACATCGTCCCATCCCAAAATGACGCCGAATTCGACCGGGAACGCGAACTGGCTACTTGCGAAGCCGAGGTTGGTCGCCGCCGGGATCTCGTCGAGACCCTCGAGCACGTCCCGGACATAGAGCTCTGGGAGATCCAGGCCCGTGGACGACCGCACGAGGTCGAGAATGTTGTCGCCGCCACCGCGTAGGTGAGTCTCGACCACATGCGCCGCGCCGTCGTTGTCCAGGATCACTTCGGTGTGGAACAGTCCTCGGTCGATGCCCAACGCCTGAAGACACGTGGTCGCGGCGTGCACGATGCGAGCCCGCTCGCTGGCCTCGAGCGGGGCGGGGTGAAGGTGTCCGGATTCAACCGCCCCGGTGGTGGTCTTGGCCGTCACACCGTGCCAGGCATCGCCCGAACGCACGATAAGTGACTCGACGCTGAATTCCCGGCCTAGCTTCCGCTCTTCGACTATGTATCCTTCGACCTCGCCCGGATGGTCATCGAGCCACGTTTGGAGCTCGACCGCGGAACGGTGAAAGGTCACGTCCCTGCTGGCCCGGCCATCGACCGGTTTCAGCACGATCTCCCACGACGTCGGGGGCGGTCCCGACCACTCGACCCTGCCGTCGACAACGACACCGTGAGCCACAGATCCGAGGCCGGTGGCGTCGAGGCGGGCCCGCATGGCGGACTTGTTGACCGTGCGGTGCGCCACCTCGGGACTGGGAAAGGACAGCCCCAGCTTCTGGGCTACGAGCGCGCCGAGTTCAACGGCTTCGTCGTGGAGGCACAGTATCCCGTCGAATTCCGTCTCGGCGATGGCCTCCAAGACCTCGGCCGCTAGGGCGACACGATCAGTATGTTCGTGATCTGAGACGTCGACGATCCGCGCATATGCATTGGGTGCGAGCATCGTTTGCGACACTCCCGTTTTGACCAGCGTTAGCTCGGCCCCGAGTCGACGGGCGACCTCGTGCACCGATGAGATGCCGCCTACCACCAATAGATGACTCATGATGCGGACGTCCAATCAGCGTCGACACCAAGCGATTTCGTTGTTTCAATTGTGCGCGAATGAGCGGTGCCGACC
>JBKOYU010000684.1:0-1487 GCA_046725575.1 Actinomycetota bacterium
TGTCTTTCATGGCCACGCCCTGGAAGAAGGCGCGTTGCCCCATCAACATGCCGAGCTCGCCGACGAAGTCACCGGCCTCGATCACGAAGACAACCCGGTCGTCCCGGCGGTCCACGAGGAGCACGCCACCGGTCAGCACGAGGTGCAAGTCGGTGGGATCACCGGCGTCCCACAGCAACTCGCCGGGCGCGGGGTGCAGTTCCTCACCGGATGACCGCAACAGGTCCAGGACGTGCTGGCTCAACACCGGCCGGGCCAGCTCATTAACCTCGCCCGGCCGACGGGACGAGTAATGGGTCAGCTCGTCCGGCACGGGGATGATGCTCATGCTTCTCCCTTACCTGGCAGGCGAATCGCTCCGGTCACGATTCTCCTCCGCTCGATTTCGCCGGCGTCGGCCCCGACTTCTGCTTCCCCAGGTTCAACTCTCGCCACGGCCATCGCGGCGGTGCCCAACCACCACAGCGATGTGATCCTAGTCTACCCGGAATAGAACGTTGACGTTCCGATGTTGCACGGTTATGTTCGTTTGCGCGGATCTCAACCAGGTTGGTACTAGCGGGGTTGAGCCGCATGACGGCGTCCTCGACACCGAGGACCGGAAAAGGTGGTCGCACATCGAAAGGCTTCTCATGCCGACATCACCGATACGAAGGGCAGCCGCCCGCCGTTGGCGGTGCTCGTGGCGATCATCGTGGTGGTCTTGGTCGTCAGCGGTGTCTACCGTTTGCACGGCATCTTCGGATCGCAGGACCAAACATCAAGGCCCTCAGCTGATTCGCCCGAGAACACCGGATTCGACCCCAAACGGGTCCACCTGCAGGTCCTCGGAAATCCCGGCGCGCGGGCAACCATCAACTTCCTCGACGAGAACGCTCAACCCCAGCGCGTCGACGACGCGCCCCTGCCGTGGTCGCACGACTTGGTCACCGACGATCCGACACTGTTCGCCGACCTACGCGCCCAGGGAGATTCGAGCAGCATCACCTGCCGCATAACCGTCAATGGCATCGTCAAGGATGAAAGGTCTTCAAACGACGTGAACGGATACATTGCCTGTCTGGACAAGACGGCGTGAGTCAGCACGGGGCAGAGGGATCCGACCGTTCTCGGGCAGCGCGTGTCATCCGCACACTCGCGCTACCGATCATTCTGATCTGGATCGCGGTCGCCGGCGTGACGAACGTGCTGGTGCCCCAACTCGAGATCGTCGGTACCGAGCGTTCGGTGGCCTTGAACGCGCCTGATTCGCCGTCGGTCATGGCCATGAAGCACATCGGGGAGAAGTTCGGCGAGTTCAACTCCGACAGTGCAGCTGTCATCGTGCTCGAAGGCGATCAGCCGCTCGGCCAGGACGCGCACACCTACTACGACGGCCTCGTCGCGAAGTTGCGAGCAGATACCGAACACGTCCAGCACGTTCAGGACTTCTGGGGCGATTCGCTCACCGCGGGCGGCGCCCAGAGCAAGGACGGCAAGGCAGCGCT
>JBKOYU010001164.1:0-2677 GCA_046725575.1 Actinomycetota bacterium
CATCGGCGTGATCATGGACTGGGTGCCCGCGCACTTCCCCAAGGACTCCTGGGCGCTTGGCCGCTTCGACGGGACCGCCCTCTACGAGCACTCCGACCCGCGCCGCGGCGAGCAACTCGACTGGGGCACTTACGTCTTCGATTTCGGCAGGGCCGAGGTACGTAACTTCCTGGTCGCCAACGCGCTGTACTGGCTGCAGGAGTTCCACATCGACGGGCTGCGGGTCGACGCAGTGGCGTCGATGCTCTACCTCGACTACTCGCGCCCGGAGGGCGGCTGGACGCCGAACATCTACGGCGGCCGGGAGAACCTCGAGGCCGTGCAGTTCCTGCAGGAGATGAACGCCACCGTGCACAAGATCGCGCCCGGCATCGTGACGGTGGCCGAGGAGTCGACGTCGTGGCCGGGCGTGAGTCGTCCGACAGGCCTTGGCGGACTTGGCTTCTCGATGAAGTGGAACATGGGCTGGATGAACGACACGCTGGACTACATCAGCCGTGACCCGGTGCACCGCAGCTACCACCACCACGAGATGACGTTCTCGCTCCTGTACGCGTTCAGCGAGAACTTTGTGCTGCCGATCAGCCACGACGAGGTCGTCCACGGCAAGGGCACGCTGTGGGGCCGGATGCCCGGCAACGACCACGTGAAGGCCGCGGGGCTGCGTGGTCTGCTGGCCTATCAGTGGGCGCATCCGGGCAAGCAGCTATTGTTCATGGGCCAGGAGTTCGGCCAGCGCGCGGAGTGGTCTGAGGAGCGTGGCCTGGACTGGTATCAGCTCGGGGAGAACAGCTTCTCCAATGGGATTCAGCGGCTGGTGCACGACATGAACGGCATCTACCGCAGCCGGCGAGCGTTGTGGTCGCGTGACACCAGCCCCGAGGGCTATTCGTGGATCGATGCCAACGACTCGGCCAACAACGTGCTGAGCTTCCTGCGCTTCGGCGATGACGGCTCGATGCTGGCGTGTGTGTTCAACTTCTCCGGCTCTGAGCACACCCGCTACCGGCTTGGCCTGCCGCACGCGGGCCCCTGGCGCGAGGTGCTCAACACCGACGCCGACATCTACAACGGCACGGGCATCGGCAATTTCGGTGCGGTGGAAGCCACCGACGAGCCGTGGCATGGGCGTCCGGCGTCGGCGGTGATGGTGCTGCCGCCACTGGCCGCGCTGTGGTTCGAACCGGTCTAGTACAGCGCGTTGGCGAGGTTGCGCCGGCCCGCGATCACCTCAGGGTCAGCGGGGTCGAACAGGTCGAATAACTCGATCAGCCGCGTGCGGACCTTGGTTCGGTCGTCGCCTGCGGTCCGCTTGATCAGGTTGATCAGCCGGTTGAATGCGGCCGCGACGTTCTGCTGCAGGATCTCGACATCGGCTGCGGCGAAAGCCAGTTCAATGTCATCGGGTTTGGCATCCGCGGCGACGATCGCGCCTGGGGCACGGGAGGTCGCGCGTTGCAGGAAGCCGATCTGGCGCACGGCACCCTTGGCTTCTGCATGGTTGGGGTTGGCGTCGAGTAGGGCTCGATAAGCCTTCAGTGCGGCATCGAAGTCCCCGCTGTCGAGATGTTCGCGGGCCTTCGCGAGTTCGGGGTCGACCTGCTCCGTCTCCTCGCCTTCGTCGGCGCCGCTGAGCTTGCCGACCGTCGCGTTCAACAGCGAGTCGACCCACCGGCGCAGTTGCTCCGGCGGCTGCAGACCCTGGAAGCTCGAGATCGGTTGGCCCGCGGCGAGCGCCACCACCGTCGGGACGGCCTGCACACCGAACATCTGCGCCACCCGCGGCACAGCGTCGACGTTGACCGTTGCCAGCGACCACTTGCCGCCGTCGGCGGCCGCGAGTTGGCCGAGGACGTCGCCGAGTTGCGCGCTCGCCTCACTCCGGGGCGACCACAGCAGCACGACCACTGGCACCTGGCTGGACCGGACCAGCACCTCGGCTTCGAGGTTGGCCTCGGTGATCTCCACGCCATTTGGCAGGCCCGCGCCGCCCTCGCCTTCGCCGGCGGGTGCCGATCGTTGTTTGAGGGCAGACAGGTCAACCGCACCGGCCATGGAGGCCGCGATGGGAGGTCGGGGACGACTCACGCCCCCAAGTCTGTCACGTCGTTTCGGGTGCGCGCCGCCCCGGTTGCACGAGTGAAGCCCACCAGCCACGCGGCCTCGACCTTGTCGGTCGTGGCGGCCGTGCATGGATGGGCTCCTAGACGCCGCTGGGAGTGTCCAGGCCCAGGGCCGGGCGATCATTGGAAGCGTCGCGTGTCGGTGGCGAGTCTTAGCCTCTTGCCATGTCTTACCGATCGCATCATGTCCGGAGACAGCTGATATCCGCGTGGGTCACGGTCGCGTGAGGAGGTCCTACAAGTTCCTGGGCTGGCCCATCACGCGGAAGCCGCGTGAGAAGAATCTGGCGGCTTCCGCCGCCAGAGATGTCACATGAGGAAGATCACACAATCTCTTTCCAGGACGGCCTCGCTACGGTTCCAGCAAACCCGACCAGTGCGTTCCTACACTGGTGAGGGATAACGTCGGCGAGACATGCCACCCGGTACGCGACGCATCACTCGATCCAGGAGTGCTTGTTATGGCCGCCATTGCGCCCGAAACCAGGCCCAATTACTACAAAGCGTCGTAGATGCTATCCGGCGCGCAGGATGAGCGCGTCACCCTGGCCGCC
>JBKOYU010001044.1:0-3101 GCA_046725575.1 Actinomycetota bacterium
AGATAGGCCAGTTCGTCGAGCGCGGGCGCCTCGTCGTCGACCGCGAGCACTGTCAGGGATTTGCTCACCCAACACCTCCGCTGGCCCGAACACCGGTCCGGAACTTGGGTACCCGCATCACGACCTTGGTGCCCGCGCCGATCGCCGTCTCGACCACCAGACCGTAGTCGTTGCCGAACGCCGCGCGCAGCCGATGGTCGACATTCGTCTGCCCCACATGAACGGCGTCGCCGCTGCCATCCGCCAACGCGTCCCCGGGGCCGGTGCGGAGGATTTCGGGGTCCATTCCGACTCCGTCGTCTTCGACGGTGATGACGCAGTCGGACCCCTCGTCACGGGCGATGATCTCCACCGAGCCTTCGCTCTGTCCGGCGAACCCGTGCCGGACGGCGTTCTCCACCAACGGTTGCAGCGCCAGGAACGGCACGACGACATTGAGCACTTCGGGGGCGACTTGCAGTTTGACCTTTAACGCCGTGCCGAAGCGGGCGCGTTCGAGGTTGAGGTAGCGGTCGATGTTGCGCAGCTCCTCGGCCAGCGTCGTGTACTGGCCTGCGGCGCGGAACGAGTAGCGAGTGAAGTCGGCGAATTCGAGGATCAGCTCGCGGGCCCGGTCGGGATCGGTGCGCACGAACGAGGCGATGGTGTTCAGCGCGTTGTAGATGAAGTGCGGGCTGATCTGGGCCCTTAAGGCGAGGACTTCGGCGCGGTCGAGGCGGGCGCGCGACGCATCGAGTTCAGCCAATTCGATTTGGCTGGCCGCGTAGCGGGCGACCTCGCCGACCGCGCCGAGCATGCCGGGGCCGGGCGAGCGCGTCGTCACCACGACCAGCACGCCGAGGACGTCACCGCCCTCTTCCAGAAGCGGTTGGGCGATGACTTGCGATGTCTGACCGTGCGTCAGCACCCGGCGCTGGCCGGCAATCGATTCGAGCGCGGCCCGCTGGCAGGCGTCGGGTTCCCACGTCGACTCGTCGGGCGGATCCTGCGCGAGCAGCCGGCCGTCGCCGTCGAACAGGGCGACGCCGTCGGTGCCGGTGAGGCCGCGCAGGAACGGTGCGGCGGTCTCGGCGGATTCGGTGTCCAGGCCGCGGCGAAGCGCACGGGCCGCCAGCGAGGCGGTGCTCAGCGCGGCGTGCACCGCGCGTTCGGTCGGGGTGGCGACGACGCGACGGGTGCGGACCGCGATGACCGCCGCGGCCACCACCGCCAGGATCAGCGCGGCCGCCAGTACTATCGCGAGCTCGCTGGACATCTCACCAGGGACCTTAGACTGATCAAGTGGCGAAACTGCAGCTAGTCCAAGATCCGGCGGCCGACGCGCTGCTGGAATCCAATCCCTTTGCCCTGCTGGTCGGGATGCTGCTTGATCAGCAATACCCGATGGAGGCGGCGTTCGCGGGCCCCAAGAAGATCGCCGACCGCATCGGCGGGGTGGACCCCCGCGAAATCGCCGACTACAACCCAGAGGAATTCGCGGCCCTGTGTTCGAAAACCCCTGCGATACATCGCTTTCCGGGGTCGATGGCCAAGCGGATCCAAACACTGGCGCAGATCATCGTCGATCAGTACGACGGTGAGGCCGCGGCGATGTGGACCGCCGGTGACCCCGACGGGCCAGAGGTGCTGAGGCGGCTGAAGTCGCTGCCTGGGTTCGGCGAACAGAAGGCGAAGACTTTCCTGGCACTGCTGGGCAAGCAATACGGCGTGACCCCGAAGGGCTGGCGCGAAACGGCAGGGGACTACGGCAAGGCCGGATCCTTCATGTCGGTGGCCGACGTGAAGTACGCCGGGTCGCTGGAGAAGGTGCGGTCGTACAAGAAGCAGATGAAGGCGGCAGCCAAGGCCGCCAAGGCCTGAGACTCGGGGGCGGCTAGCGACTTTGGTGCTCGCGCTCCAGGTCGAGCTGGGCCAGTGACGTGATGATGTGGGCGACGACGCGTCCGGTCGCCGTGCCGGTGTCCAGGCCTTCCTTCAGTGTCCGCAGCCTGATTCCGCGGTCGGTGAGGTCGGCGATGGTTCGTGTCACTTCGGCGGCCGAGCGGCCGAGCCTGTCGAGCGCGACGACGATGACCGTGTCGCCCGAACGGGCGTAGCTCAGCATCGCGTGCAGACCTGCGCGCACCCGCTCGGCGGAGTCGGACAACTTGTCGGTGAACACCCGCCGCGGGTCGACGCCTGCAGCATTCAGCGCCGCGAGCTGTCCCTCAAGGTTCTGCCCGGCGGTGCTGGCTGTGGCGTAGCCCAGCGTGCAGGTCACGAACCCAAGGTCTCATGAGAGCCGTAATCAGGGAAGAGACGACGTCTTATCGAGTCTGGCTAACTGCCAAACTGTTATCCAACATCAACATGCTGGCCGAACGCGGCGAGTGTCGAGTAGCCGCGACGCTAGGCGCTGAGTTGCGGGGACGGGAAGGCCTTTCCGGGTGACCCAGCTTGGTGCCCGCGTCAGCGACAACCCGCTGCGGTGACAGCACTGTGTTGTCGCTGATCAAACTACTCTTACTAGGCCGGTGACCTGGGTAAACGCTGTTGTCGCTGCGAGCGTTCAGGCGGCTGCGCCCCGGTGTGGGGACATGAAAATGAGGCCGAATGCACCCGTTGCCGAACACCCGCGACCTGGGCATTCGGCCTATTTCCGAGTGAGGCGGGCAATCCGAACGGCAGCCTGGTCGTCGCCAACGACAAGCGTTGTACCGCAAGCTAGGCGCTGAACGGCTCGCCGTCGAACCGCTCGCGAGTAGCGATTTCGGCGACGGGCTTGCGGGTCAGCTTGGTCAGTTGGCGGACCGGCTTGCCCAGCGGAAGTAGGGCAGCGACCGCATAGTCCCTCGGGATGCCGAGGAGTTCTTTCAGCCGTGGTTCCTCGGCGACGGCCGCCGTGGTGAGCACGCCGCCGTAGCCCTCGTTGCGCGCGGCCAGCAGGATGTTCCAGACGAACGGGTACACCGACGCGCCTGCGATGACGCCGATCCTGTCGAGGTCCTGATCGAAAGCCGCAACGACGGCCAGGTCGACGCAGACGACCAACACCACCGGCGCGTCGCGCAGCGGTGAGCCAGGCGGTACCTCGACGGCGGCGATCGTCTCCGCGTCAACCC
>JBKOYU010000357.1:0-2187 GCA_046725575.1 Actinomycetota bacterium
TCTAATCGGTGGGGATGACCAAATCCCTTCTTCCTGGATAGGTATGGCAGGCTTACGCCCAAGCTGTAGGGGTTACTCACTGTCCGGGCGGGCTGACTACTTTCCACGCGGGAAATGGGCGGTCAGTTCCTTGGGCGCCCGCCGGGAGCTAGCAGGTTGAGAGGTGCGTCAATGGGTGGGTTGGGGCTGGTGGGTCTTTGGCTATTTCTCGTCGTGGTGATCGCCGTGTCGATATTGCTGGCGGTGGGCAGTATCTGGCTGGCGCATCGCAGCAAACTCGCTGACTCGGCTGGCCGCGAGGAGAACTCGGCACTGTCGCCCTTCTTGACCTGTGTGGGCCTGGTTTTCGGCGCTCTACTCGGATTCACCGTCGTCGTCGCCTGGGAGCAGTTCTCCAGCGCCGAGACGCATGTCGCTAACGAGGCGTCTACGTTGACGACGATGTACCGACAAACCGTCGCCATGCCGGTCCCGGAGCAGACGCAGATGCGGGAATTGTTGCGCAAGTACACGACGGCGGCCCAAGGTCCGGAATGGGCCCAGCAAGAGAGTGGCGGAGGCACAAGTGACACCGCACGAGCCGCGATCACGCAAATGTATCGCGTTCTCGGTAGCCAGCCGCCCGGCGAGGCGTCGAGCGTTGATGGTGAATTTCTTGGTCAGTTGACCGTGCTGACGTCGGAACGAAACACGCGGGTGCTCGACGCCAAGCCGCGGATACCGTGGTTATTGTGGTGCGGCCTTCTCTTTGGTGCCGTCGTATTTGTCGGGCTCATGGGGTCTATGAACCTGACGAGCAGGAGCCGTCATGTCGTGCTATCGAGCGCGGTCGCCGTCCTTCTCGGCCTGCTGCTCTACATCGTCTTCTGCCTCGACCATCCCTTTGGCAGCCAACTAGGCGTCACGTCAGAACCGTTTGAGCACTCCCTAGAGGTATTCGACGTAGTCGACCGGGGACCTTAGCCTGGAATCGTCAGTCCAAAAATATCTATGGTGGGATGGCGGAGACCAGCGCTGCAGCAGCGGGACCAGGCACTGATCAACCGTTCCTGGTTAGTGAGCAGGAGTGAGTCCTGTGCGGCCCGAACGGTGTTGGCCGCGGTGGGCGGGTGTTCTCCGGTGGACCGGCACACCTCATGGTGGGTATGTCGGTGGGCCGGAACTGTGCCCGCGCCGGTCCGCTAGCGCACCGCCCGCCGCGCCGCCAAGCCCCGACCACCACACCGACACCGCTCGCTATCGCGCGGTATCAATCACTTCCACCCACTATCCGACCAACAGCTGGCACCCCTCACTTGGGTACCCCTAGCGAATAGACTAGTCGGGGCGCACCAGGGGAACCGCTGATGCGGTTCGGCCAGACGACGATCGCCGACAAATCGTATACGGCACTGGTGCGTTTCTGATTAACCGGGCCTTTTCACAGTTGTGCGATGAAATGCGGGCGCTTCCAGTCAAATCCGACGTACTCGAATTGTGGATGCAACCAATCTGTTCGATAGCCGGGACGACAAACAGATCCGTAACTTGTTGAAATCAGCCAAACATTCAAGTTGAATGACCGTATCTTACTGAATACCAACGTATTTCACGTGCCGATAATTTATCTAGAGCGGACTCAACCTACGGAACAGAAATAGTGAGCAAGTTGCAGATAGATTGAGCCGTGACGAGCAGGCGCCACCAGACGCGAAACCCAGAAGCCCACGTAGTCAGTAAATTTCGTCACTGTGACGTAAGTTGGCTGAGTAACACCCAGCGGTACAACCATTTTGAACGCGCTTGTCAGGTCGCGTCGAGCAGTTCAGTCGGGGATCTGTGTCTGCTGATACAACGCGCGTTTTTAACCACCGTCGGTGCGATGATAGGCTACTCGACATCGCAGCAACGAAGGCTGGCGCGTCGGCCTCGCGGTATGCGGTGCCGGTGTAGACCAGGACGGCGTTGTCGTTGTCCCCCTCAATGAGACGCACATCGCCAATGTCGTATGTGCGCCACGGTGGAGATTCGGAGAGCGCGGAAACCACCATGTCTCGGTCCATCACCATCCCGTTCGCGAGGACCATCAGCGCGTTCGGCAGCATGAGTTCGCCGTACCGAAAGCAGCTGAACAACGAAGAAGTTACCGGCTGGACTTTTCACGCCACGCTGCGCGAGCAATTTAATTTCGCCAGGTATCCGCTGGGG
>JBKOYU010000144.1:0-2760 GCA_046725575.1 Actinomycetota bacterium
ACGCCAGCCACCTCACCCTGGCTTACCCGGCCCTGCTGCTGGGCTACCACGAGGTGGCCGAGGCGATGCGCGACCCGCAGGTGCCGGTGCTGCTGGAACGCTTCCTCGACAAGATCGTGCTGCCGCTGCTCGAGGAGCCGCGGGACGTGAACCTCGTGGACTACAAGAACACCGTGCTCGACCGCTTCTCCAACACCGCGATGCACGACCAGCTGACGCGCATCGCCTCGGACGGGGCGTCCAAGGTACCGGTGTATTTCACCACCACGCTCAAGGAGATGCTCGCGCGCGGCCTCGACCACCGCATCCCAGCCTTTACCCTTGCCGCCTGGAGCCGCGTGCTACAGGGCCAGGACGACAGCGGCAATGCCTTCGAGACGACCGAGCCGCGGCTCGACGATGATGCGCGTCGTCAACTGGCATCGGGCGATCCGTCCGAAGCGCTGCGGATCGAGCCGCTGCTAGCGAGCGGTGTCGCCGAGCACGCGGACTTCGTCGCCGGCTTCGCGGGCTACCGCACGGCACTGGCCGAGCACGGCGCGAGAACGACGCTGCAGCGGATTCTGGACGCCACGGCAAGCTGACGCGAACCCCGAGGCGATCGCGGGCCGGCACAAACTCCCCAACGCGCTGTACTAGGCGCCGAGATCGACGAAATGGCGTGTCCTACTCGCACTTTTGCGCCTCAGTTTGTCCGTTTGGGCGTAATTAGGCCGGTTCGAACCACAGCGCGGCCAGCGGCGGCAGCACCATCACCGCCGACGCGGGTCGCCCGTGCCATGGCTCGTCGGTGGCTTCGACCGCGCCGTAGTTGCCGATCCCGGTGCCGTTGTAGATATCGGCGTCGGTGTTGAGCACCTCTCGCCAGATGCCCGGATGCGGCAGGCCCAGTCGGTAGCGGGTGTGTTCGGAGCCGGAGAAGTTGAACACGCACGCCAGCATCGAGCCGTCGTCGCCGAAGCGCAGGAAGCTCAGCACGTTGTTGGCGGAGTCGTTGGCGTCGATCCACGAGTAGCCCTCGGGGCTGGTGTCGCGTGACCACAGCGCGCGACGGCTGCGGTAGATGCCGTTGACGTCGTGCATCATCCGCTGAATCCCGGTGGAGAAGGTGTCCTCGTCGAGCTGATACCAGTCGACGCCGCGTTCCTCCGACCATTCCGCGCGCTGCCCGAACTCCTGGCCCATGAACAGCAACTGTTTGCCCGGGTGTGCCCATTGATAGGCGAGCAGGCCGCGCAGCCCGGCCGCCTTCACATGGTCGTTTCCGGGCATCCGACCCCACAGTGTGCCCTTGCCATGAACTACCTCGTCGTGGCTGATCGGTAGTACGAAGTTCTCGCTGAAGGCATACAGCATCGAGAAGGTGATCTCGTGGTGGTGGTAGCTGCGGTGTATCGGGTCGCGCTTGATGAACTCCAGCGTGTCGTTCATCCAGCCCATGTTCCACTTCATCGAAAAGCCAAGCCCGCCAAGGTTGGTCGGGCGGGTGACGCCGGGCCATGACGTCGACTCCTCGGCGATTGTGACGATGCCGGGCGCCAGCTTGTGCACGGTGGCGTTCATCTCCTGCAGGAACTGAACGGCTTCCAGGTTTTCCCGGCCGCCGTAGATGTTCGGTGTCCAGCCGTCCTGCGGCCGCGAGTAGTCCAGGTAGAGCATCGAGGCGACCGCGTCGACGCGCAGCCCGTCGATGTGGAACTCCTGCAGCCAGTACAGTGCATTGGCGACCAGGAAGTTGCGTACCTCGGCCCGGCCGAAGTCGAACACGTAGGTGCCCCAGTCCAATTGCTCGCCGCGGTGCGGATCGGAGTGTTCGTAGAGCGGGGTGCCGTCGAAGCGGCCCAGCGCCCAGGAGTCCTTGGGGAAGTGCGCGGGCACCCAGTCCATGATCACGCCGATGCCGGCCTGGTGAAGGCTGTCGACAAGAAATCGGAGTTCGTCGGGCGTGCCGAGGCGCGACGTCGGTGCGTAGTACGACGTCACCTGGTAGCCCCACGACCCGCCGAACGGGTGCTCGGCGACCGGCATCAGCTCGACGTGCGTGAAGCCCTGCTCGACAACGTATTCGGTGAGTTGCGTGGCGAGCTCGTGGTAGCTCAGACCGGGGCGCCACGACATCAGATGCACTTCGTAGGTGCTCATCGGCTCGAACACCGGATTCTGCCGCGCGCGCTGTGTCATCCAGTCGGCGTCGTCCCAGGTGTAGGAGCTCTCGGTCACCTTCGACGCTGTCTGCGGCGGCACCTCGGTGGCGAAGGCCATCGGGTCGGCGCGGTCGGTGACCGCCCCGTCGGCACCGTGTACCCGGAACTTGTACAGCCCACCGATCTCAAAGCCGGGCCAGAACAACTCCCACACACCGGTGGAGCCCAGTACTCGCAGCTGGGCTTCGTTGCCGTCCCAGTGGTTGAACTCGCCGATCAGGCTGACACCCTTGGCATTCGGTGCCCACACCGCGAACGACACCCCGTCCACGACGCCATCGGGCGTGGTGAACCGACGGGGATGCGCTCCCAAGATCTCCCACAGCCGTTCATGGCGGCCCTCGGCGAACAGATGCAGATCCACTTCGCCCAGCGTGGGCAGGAACCGGTACGCGTCGGCCACGTTATGGACATGCGGCGGTTCACCGCCGCCCTCGTAGCTGACCTGGAGTCGGTAATCCACCAGATTCGTGAACGGCACCACGACCGCGAAAAGGCCCGCCTCGATGTGCTGGAACACATAGCGCTCACCGCCGACGACCGCCGCCACCTCGAC
>JBKOYU010000797.1:0-11398 GCA_046725575.1 Actinomycetota bacterium
CGCGACGGCGGCTGCACCCGGCCCGGCTGCACCGCGCCGGGCTATCACTCCGAAGTGCACCACAGCCCCGACTGGTCATCGGGCGGCGCCACCGACGCCGACAGCCTGTTCTTCGCCTGCGCCCCCGACCACGGCCTCATCACCAACGGCCACTACCAAACCACCGTCACCGACACCGGCCGCCTGGCCTGGACCGACGGCACCACACCACCCGACATCAACCACGCCCACCACCCCGAAGAACTCCTCCGCGGCGACACCGACCCACCCGACAACGACGAGACGTGAACACACCCACGATCACGGGTGAGTGTTAGGCGGACGCCTTCACTTTCGCAGCCGCCGACTCAGGCATCGGCTCGTAGCGCGCGAACGATCGGGTGAACGATCCGGCGCCATGCGACAGCGACCGCAAATCGATTGCGTAGCGGGTCAACTCGACCTCGGGAATCTCGGCCTTCACCAGTGTGCGGTCCTCGCCGACCTTGTCGGTACCCAGCACCCGCCCGCGACGGCCGGCCAAGTCGCCCATCACCGAGCCGACCATGTCGTCGGGCACCAGCACCGACACCACGTCGACCGGCTCGAGCAGATTGACCCTGGTCGCCGCGGCCGCCTCGCGCAGCGCCAGCCCGCCTGCCATCTGGAACGCGAAATCCGACGAGTCGACGCTGTGGGCCTTACCGTCGAACAATGTCACCCGGATGTCCACCACCGGGTAGCCTGCGCTGACACCCTTCTCCATCTGGGCGCGAACACCCTTCTCGACGCTGGGGATGAAGTTGCGTGGCACCGCGCCACCGACCACCTTGTCGACGAACTCGAAGCCGGTGCCCTCGGGCAGCGGCTCCACCTCGATGTCGCATACCGCGTACTGACCGTGGCCGCCGGACTGCTTGACGTGCCTGCCATGTCCTTTGGCGTTGCCGCCGAACGTTTCTCGCAGCGGGACCCGCAATTCGACGGTGTCCACGGCGACGCCGTACCGCCGGGCGAGCGCGTCAAGCACCACACCCGCGTGGGCCTCACCCATGCACCACAGCACGATCTGGTGGGTCTCGGGGTTCTGCTCGATGCGCAGCGTCGGGTCCTCGGCGGCGAGCCGCTGCAACCCGACCGACAGCTTGTCCTCGTCGGTCTTGGCGCGCGGCTGCACCGCGACCGGCAGCAGCGGCTCGGGCATCGTCCACGGCTTGAGCACCAGCGGATCGGACTTGTCGGAGAGCGTGTCCCCGGTCTCGGCCCTGCTCAGCTTGCCGATCGCGCAGATGTCGCCGGCCACCACTTCCGGCGCCGGCCGCTGCTGCTTGCCGAGCGGGAACGACAGCGTGCCGATGCGTTCGTCCTCGTCGTGGTCGGCGTGGCCGGTCATCGAACCGGAGTCGGCGTGCGTGGCGGCCGAGGAAAGGTATCCGTCGGAACCGAAGAACTGCGAAAGATGGCCCGACACATGCACTGTCGCGTCGGGTCTGATGCTCCCGGAGAACACCCGGACCAGACTGACCCTGCCGACGTAGGGATCCGACGTCGTCTTGACCACCTCAGCAAGCAGCGGTCCGTTCTGGTCGCAGGTCAGCCCGTTGCGGGCCTTTCCCTGTGGTGTGAAGACCTCGGGCAGCTGGTGCTCCGGGGGCGACGGAAATGCGCTGGTGATGATCTCCAGCAGTTCCAGCGTGCCGACGCCGGTGCCACTGCACGCAGGGATCGCCGGGAAGAACGATGCACGGGCGACCGCTTTCTCCAAGTCGTCGATCAGCACCTTCTGGTCGATCTCTTCTCCGCCGAGGTAGCGCTCCATCAGCGTCTCGTCCTCGGACTCCTCGATGATTCCCTCGATCAGCGTGCCGCGGTGTTCCTCGATCGCCTCGGAGTACGACGCGTCCGGTGCGTGGGACTTGGTGCGTTTGCCGCCGGAGTACTCGTAGTGCGTCTGGGACAGCAGCCCGATCAGGCCGGTGCAGGGCGTGTCGGCGGCCAGATACAGCGGAAGCACCTTGTCGCCGAACGCTTCCTGGGCAGCCGCGAGCGCGCTTTCGTAGTTGGCGCGGGCATGGTCGAGCTTGGTGATCACCACGGCGCGCGGCATGCCCACCTGGGCGCACTCCAGCCACAGCGACTTTGTCGGGTCGTCGACACCTTCATTGGCGGCGATCACGAACAAGGCACAGTCCGCGGCCCTCAGCCCGGCCCGCAGTTCGCCGACGAAGTCGGCGTAGCCGGGCGTGTCGATCAGGTTGACCTTGATCCCGTCGTGCTCCAGCGACGCGAGCGCGAGGCCGACCGATCGCTGCTGGGCGATCTCCGCCTCGTCGCTGTCGCATACCGTGGTGCCGTCGACCACCGAGCCCTGTCTGGTGAGTACCCCGGAGGCGACCAGCAGCGCCTCAACGAGTGTCGTCTTGCCGCCACCCGATGGGCCCACCAGCACCACGTTGCGGATGGCGGCCGGACTGTCCGCGGTGGGGGCGGCTCCGGCCTGGGAAGTTGTCGCTTTGTCAGCCATGACGTTCCCTCCTCGTCGGCGGAGCCGACCGTCATACCCGGTCGGACGGCCACCCTGCCGGCGGATCTGTTAATCCACAATTCCCCGAACCGACACCGAGCACAAGGGATTCGATGACTTTCGCGGTCGCCGGAAGTCAGATTCGGCATGACCACAGTCACCGCAGACATCGTCCCCAGCGTTCGCGGGGGCCCAGTGTCGCTGGACGGCTACGCCGCAGGCCCGAACCAGTCCGCCGACCTGCCGTTCGGCGAGGGCGTCGACGGCCGCCTGCACACCTGGATGTCCGATCACGCCGACGACAACCGCGAGGAGATCGACGCGATCACCTCCGCGGGCGCCTACATCATGGGCCGCAACATGTTCGGGCCCGGTCGCGGTGAGTGGGATCTCGAGTGGACGGGGTGGTGGGGACCTGAGCCGCCGTATCACGCGCCGGTGTTCGTGCTGACCCAACATCCCCGTGAGCCGCTGGTGATGGTCGGCGGCACGACGTTCACGTTCGTGACGGACGGACCCGAGTCCGCCCTGGCGCAGGCCAGGCGGGCCGCGGGGGATGGGCGGGTGGCGATCGCGGGCGGCGCCGCCACCCTCAACCAGTACCTGTCGCTCGGCGCGGTCGACGAGCTGCGCCTGCACGTCGTGCCGATCACGCTCGGTGCAGGCGAACGCGTCTTCGACGGCGTCGCCGGCCTGACGTTCGACATCGATCGGATCCGTCCCACCGAACACGTCGTGCACGTGACGTTGCGCCCATCCGCCAGGTAATCCCTACGCTGGGTCCATGCCGTCCGTCGGGATGCGCTTTGCTTGTTTGTTGGCAGCGATGGTTGCAACCGCTGTGGTGGGCTCGTGTGGGCAATCCCCGCGGACCCCGGATGCGCAGACGACCAAGCACAACGCGGCGGACGTCACGTTCGCGCAGAAGATGATTCCGCATCATCAGCAGGCACTCGACATGTCGGCAATGGTGCCGTCCCGCACGACTAACCGGGAACTCATCGTCATGGCCAAACAAATTGCGCTGGATCAACAGGCGCAGATCGACACGTTGCAGGAATTGCTCCAGCAGTGGGGCGAACCGGCTGCCCCGGATCACATGGGACACGACGGGATGGGCATGGACGGCATGGTCGACGCGGCCACGATGGACACGCTGCCCACGCTGAAGGGCGCCGAGTTCGACGACCTGTGGCTGAAATCGATGATCAGTCACCATCAGGGGGCGGTCGCGATGGCCGAGCCGGAAATCGCGCAGGGCGAGAATCCGACGGCCGTCAAGATGGCCAAGATCATCGTCGAATGGCAACAGTTCGAGATCGGCCAAATGCACGCGATGTTGGGACCGACGGAATGACATTGCACCTACCTGCCAGGTAATCGACAGACGGCCGCTCCGACGCGAGGGTTGGAGCCATGGCTACTTATGACGAACTCGCACAGCGCTACATCGACGCCTGGAACGAGACCGATCCGAGCGCCCGCCGCGCCGCCGTTGATCAGCTCTACACCGAGGACGCCCGGTACGTTGACCCCCTCGGCGTCGCTGACGGCCGCGAGGCGATCGCATCGATGATCGGCGCGGTCCAGGAGCAGTTCCCGGGCTTCACCTTCCGGTTGGCCGGGCCGGTCGACGGGCACCACAACCAAGCCCGGTTCGGCTGGGAGCTCGGCCCCGCGGGGTTACCGGCACCGATCGTGGGCTTCGATGTCGCCGTCAGCGACGACTCTGGCCGCATCCAGACCGTGCTTGGATTCCTCGACAAGGTTCCCGCCACAGCCTGAACTCGCTAAGCCTGCCAGGACGACCACTTCTTCACGTCGACGGTGACGACGGGCCCATCGAGCGCAATTCGTTGGTACTGAACGTATTTCTGGCGCAGCCACGCGTAGCCGCTGGCCATCTCCTCGCCGCTGTAGTGGATCGCCGCTTCGCCGTCGGCGCGCACCCACCACAGCTTCGACCAGTCATCGTCGTAGTGATCGACGAGCAGGCTCACTTGTGGGTTGCCTTCGATGTTGGCCAGCCGGCGCAGTTTCTTGGTGGACTTACGTTTGGCATCAACGGCGGTGTACACGACGTCGCCGTGCAAGGCGAACACGATGGGCACGACGTGCGGCGCACCGTCCCGTCCGACGGTGGCGAGCATCGCCACAGGCGATTCCGCGAACATGGCAACGGCGTCGAATTCGGCCATTGCTCCAGACTATTCCTGGCGCTGGTCCTCATTACACGCCCGTGCGGTGTCGAGCGCCTCCGCACAAGTGGGGCTTGCGGTGGCGCGCGCAAGCAGTGCGTAGAGTGTGTGCTGTTCCTCGGGGGTCAGCGGGTCAAGCACCCGTTGCTCGACCCCAGTGAGAAGGTGCTCGATCTCCTTCAGACGTGCCTTGCCCGCGGCGGTCAGCGAGACGGTGTGGCGGCGACGATCCTGCGGGGAGCGGCGTCGCCGCACCAGGTCGTCGGCCTCCAACTCGTTCAGCAGCGCGACGACGTTGGTGGGGTCCATTCCCAGCGTCGCGGGCAGGTCCGACTGGTTCTGCGCGCCGAGATCGCGCAGCAGGGTCAGCGCGATGACGTGGCGCGCGCGCAGGCCGAACGCCGCGAGCTCGACGTCGGCCTCGATCTGCATGCGGCGGGCGAGGTGGACGAGCAGCGGGGCGGACAGGTGTTCCGCTGGCCGGACAATCGGCAGGTCAGCCACCTGTTCAGGCTACTGGAATAGACGAACAGTGCTTCTGGTATAGATAGTTTGTGCTATACAAACTATCTATGGAGGACTAAAGATGGCACACCTGCTCCACATCGACTCGTCCGTACAGGGCGATCAGTCCGTCAGCCGGCGTCTGACCGCCCGCGCCGCGGAGCGCTGGCAGGCGACTCACCCCGGTGGCGCGGTCATCTACCGCGACCTTGCCGTCAATCCGATTCCGCACCTCGATGCCGCGACGGGCTTGGCCCGCATGGTCTCTGCTGACCGGCGCACGCCCGCTCAGGAGGCGTCGTATCAGCTCAGCGTCGAGTTGATCGACGAGATCAAGAACGCCGACACCGTGCTGCTCGGCCTGCCGCTCTACAACTTCGGCCCGCCCAGCACCGTCAAGGCGTGGATCGACCACGTCGTCGCGCCGGGCCTCTCGATCGACGCGGAAACCGGTGACGGCCTGCTCGGCGGGACCGACTTCATCGTGCTCGCCAGCCGCGGAGGCGGATATGGCCCAGGCACCCCGCGCGAAGGCTGGGACCACAACGAGGCGTGGTTACCGCACGCGGTGTCGATGACGGGGCTACAGCCGCGGTTCATCACCGCGGAGCTCACGATGGCCGACGTGAATCCGGCGATGTCCGAGCTCAAACCGCTCGCCGCGGAAAGCCTGAGTCGGGCGCTGGCCGCGATCGAAAACCTATGGGCGGCAGGCGAAAACGCCGCATGACCAAACTGCGCGATCACCGCCGCTGATTGGGACCGCGCGGTTGCGGGGCCACGCTGATCGGCTGCCGGGTCACAGGGGTGCGCGTCACCCCGATCTCCGGCGCCTTGATCGGCCGCGGTTCGTACGACGGGTTGTACCTCGGCGCCGGGTTCACCGGCGAGGCCACCGTCTCCGGCGGTGGTGGCGGCGGGAGCGGCGGCTCAGGTGCCGGACTGCTGGCCACCTGAAGCGGCGCAGCGCTGGTCGGCGCTGTCGGGGTCACGGACGACGGCACCTCGTTGACGGCGGCGTCCGGGCTGCGGAACACCAGCAGCACACCCGACACCACAATCGCGGCCAGGGCCGCGGACGCCGCGGTGATCGCGGTGAGTGCCTGCTTGGTGCGATACCAGGGTGTGGGCGCCGGCGTGAAACTCCACGTGTTGACGTTGAACGCGTCAAAGTGGCCGGGGTCGTCGACATCCGGCTGGTTATCCCAGAAGTTGTCGTCGGGTTCATCCAATAGGTCGTCGTCCGGATCGTTCAGCCGCTGATCGATCTCCTCCGCCTGCTCGACCTCGAAGTCCTGGTCATCGCTGGTCAACCCGTCCCCATCGGCCGGGTTATCCCAGAGGTAGTCGAAGTCCCCCGAGGCTTCGCGTTCAGCCACACAGTGATGCTAGCTCCCGTACCAGGGCAAATGCGCGGCCAGCCGCAATCCCGGCAGAGTCCCCAGAACTCGCACCGACATTGCCGCCGCCACGGTAGGGTTCGGTCGCCCCGTTGGATTCATTCATCGCGGCGACCGGGAGCCGTTACCGCTGCGCCACCGCGCCGCCTCCTACCCATCGGAAGGGTCGGCAATGAAAAAGTCTCTCCTGGCAGTCTCTGCCGCGTCCGCGCTCGTCCTGGCGGGCCTGATCGCATGCGCCCCGCCGCAGAAGGACAGCTCGGGCGGCGAGACCCAATCCGGCGTCAAGGTCAGCGAGGCGAAATCGGCCGCCGACTTCGGCGGGATGGACGCCCTCGTTGAGGCGGCCAAGAAGGAGGGCGAGCTCAATGTGATTGCCCTGCCGCCGGATTGGGCCAACTATGGCGCCATCATCAAGGCGTTCTCCGACAAGTACGGCATCAAGGTCAACTCGGCGCAGCCCGACGCCGCCAGCCAGGACGAGATCAACGCCGCCAACCAGCAGAAGGGCAAGAGCACCGCGCCCGACGTCTTCGATCTGGGCCAGTCGGTGGCGCTCGCCAACACGTCGATGTTCGCGCCGTACAAGGTGGCGACGTTCGACGACATTCCGGCAGCGTTCAAGGATCCCGACGGCACCTGGGTCAACGACTACGGCGGCTACATGTCGGTCGGCTTCGACACCTCCAAGGTGCCACCGGTCACGAGCGTCAACGATCTGCTCAAGCCCGAGTACCAGGGCAAGGTCGCGCTGAACGGCGATCCCACGCAGGCCGGCGCCGCGTTCTCCGGGGTGCTGATGGTCGCCCTGTCGCAGGGCGGGTCGGCCGACGACATCGCGCCCGGCGTCGAGTTCTTCCGGAAGCTCAAGGCGGCGGGTAACTTCCTACCGGTCGATCCGACCCCGGCGACCATCGAGTCCGGTCAGACGCCGGTCGTCATCGACTGGAACTACCTCAACGCCGCCGAAACCGCGAAGCTGCCGAGCTGGCAGGTCGTCGTCCCGCCGAACGCTGTGGTCGCCGGTTACTACTACCAGGCAATCAACAAGGATGCCCCGCATCCGGCGGCGGCGCGGCTGTGGCAGGAATTCCTCTACAGCGACGAAGGCCAGAACCTGTTCGCCGCGGGCGGGGTGCGGCCGGTGCGCGCCGACCAGATGTTGCAGGCGGGCACGATCGACAAGGCCGCGGTAGGCAAGATCCCGGTCATCGACGGCCCCGTCACCGTGCCCAGCCCTGAACAAACTGAGAAGGCCACCAAGTACCTGGCGGACAACTGGGCCAAGGCGATCGGCTGACGTTGGTTCGACCGCGGACGCGAGTAGCGAAACTGCGAAAGTTGCGCGAGGGGCTGCCGCTGCTGCCGTTCCTCGCCGTTGTGGTGATCTTTCTGATCATTCCGACCGTGACGGTGATCGTCAGTTCGGTCTACGCCGACGGCGTGTTCTCGTTCGCGCGGATTCAGGCGCTGTTTTCGGGCACCGCGCTGAGCGCATTGGCCAAGAGCGTGCTGCTCTCGGGCAGCACGGCCGTCATCGGGGCGGTTCTCGGTGCGGTGCTGGCGTGGCTGATCGTGAGCAGCCCACCCACGTCGATGGTGCGGCGCGCGGTGATCTCGTTGTGCAGCGTGCTGGCCCAGTTCGGCGGCGTCGCACTGGCATTCGCGTTCTTGGCCACCGTCGGGCTGAACGGCGTGCTGACGTTGTGGGTGCAGGAGGTCTTCGGCTGGAACCTCGCCGGCTCCGGCTGGCTGTACAGCGTGACCGGGCTGATCCTGGTGTACACGTACTTCCAGATCCCGTTGATGGTGATCGTGTTCGTTCCCGCGCTAGAAGGGCTGCGCGATCAGTGGCGCGAGGCAGCGGTCAGCCTCGGGGCGTCGACGTGGCGCTACTGGCGGGAGGTGGCGGTCCCTCTGCTGATGCCCGCGTTCCTGGGAGGGGCACTCCTGTTGTTCGCCAACGCTTTTGCGGCCTACGCGACCGCGGCCGCGCTGGTCAGCCAGGGCAGCCCGATCGTGCCGCTGCTGATCCGGTCCGCGCTCACCAGCGAGGTGGTGCTCGGCCAGTCCGGGTTCGCCTACGCGCTGGCGCTTGAGATGATCGTCGTCGTGGCCGTCGTCATGGTGGCCTACAACGCATTGGTCAGACGCGCGGCGAGGTGGCTGCGGTGAGACGTACCACGCTGGGCGGCAGGGTCTTTCGCGGTGCGCTGTGGGTGGCGTTCGCGCTGTTCTTCCTGTTTCCGCTGTACGCGATGGCCGACTTCTCCACCCGCAACCTGATCGCCGGCGGGCGCACCATGCGGGCGTGGCAGAACCTGATCGCAGACGAAGCGTTGTATCAGTCGATCGTGATCTCGTTACTGCTGGCGGTTTTCACGGTGGTGGCGATGCTGGTGGTTCTGGTGCCGACGATGATCTGGGTGCGGCTGCGGACGCCGTGGGCCAAGGGCATGGTGGAGTTCCTGTGCCTGCTTCCACTGACGATCCCGGCCCTGGTGATCGTCGTCGGGCTGCGCAACGTGTACCTGTGGGTGACATACTTCCTCGGTGAATCCGCGCTGACGCTGACGTTTGTCTACGTCGTGCTGGTGTTGCCGTTCGCGTACCGCGCGACCGACGCGGCGCTGTCGTCGATCGACCTGAAGACGCTTGCTGAGGCGGCACGCTCGCTGGGCGCCGGCTGGCCGACGACGATCCTGCGCGTCGTCGTGCCCAACATCTGGTCCGGAATCCTGTCGGCCGCATTCATTTCCATTGCGGTGGTGCTGGGCGAGTTCACGATCGCGTCGCTGAGCGGTTACCAGACGCTGCAGGTGCAGATCGTCCAGATCGGCAAGACCGACGGTCCGACCTCCGTCGCCGCGTCGCTGGCCGTGCTGCTGTTCGGCTTCATTCTCCTGCTTGTGCTGTCGCTGGTGACCCGCGGCCGCCGCAGGACCGCAGCCCTCGAAGCCGCTGCGCCCACATCCGCGACAAAACCCGGAGTCCCGGCATGAGCTCAGATGTTTCAGGCGTCGCCGTCGAACTCAACGACCTTACGCGCGTGTACGGAACGGTGAAGGCGCTCGACGGGCTCACCCTCCAGATCGAGCCCGGCGAACTCGTCGCGCTGCTCGGCCCGTCCGGCTGCGGCAAGACCACCGCGCTACGGATCGTCGCCGGCCTCGACGAGGCCACGTCTGGCACCGTGTCGGTGGGCGGCCAGGACGTCAGCAATGTGCCGGCCAGCAAACGCGACATGGGCATGGTGTTCCAGGCCTACAGCCTGTTTCCCCATCTGACCGTTCTCGACAACGTGGCGTTCGGGTTGAAGATGCGGGGGAAAGCCAAGAGCGAGCGCACTTCTCGGGCTGCCGACATGCTGGACTTAGTTGGCCTGTCGGCCCACAAACACAAGTACGCGAGCGAGCTCTCGGGAGGCCAGCAGCAGCGCGTCGCGCTGGCCAGGGCGCTGGCGATCCAGCCGCGGGTGCTGCTGCTGGACGAGCCGCTCTCGGCTTTGGACGCGAAGGTACGCAGCCAACTGCGCGACGAGATCCGGCGCGTCCAGCTCGAAGTCGGCACGACGACGCTGTTCGTCACCCATGACCAGGAGGAGGCGCTGGCCGTCGCCGACCGCGTCGGGGTGATGAGCCAGGGCAAGCTCGAGCAGCTGGCGGCTCCGGCCGATCTCTACGCCAATCCGGCTACGCCGTTCGTCGCCGAGTTCGTCGGCCTGAACAACAAAGTGCCTGCGGAGGTTTCGGGTGGGCAGGCCCATCTGCTGGGCACGTCGGTGCCGGCACTGGAGGGGTCAGTCCCAGGACAGGGGCTGGCGATGGTGCGACCGGAGTCGGTCACCATTACCGCCGATCCCGCCGGCACGTCCACGATCAGCTCGGTGGCGTTCCTCGGACCGATCTCCCGCGTGTACGCCACGCTGAAGGACGGCTCGGTGATCAGCGCGCAGATGGCCAGCTCGCAGGCCAAGGCCTTCTCCCAGGGTGACCCGGTGACCGTTGGGGTAGAGCCGACCGGTGTGCTAGTCGTGAAGGGTGACGCCGCCTGACCTTGGCGATCCACTCCTGAACTCCTCGCATCACGCGATACGACATCCGCCAACCGCTCCAGTTGACTCGGCGGGACGCTTCCGTCACATGTAGAAAACGGCACGAGCACGCATACATCGGCCTGGCTGCGCGCAGCCGATCGATAGCGATGGGCCGTACCGAGAGTTCCGGGAACGCTCAAGAGCCAAGCAGCCCTGGACTATTCGGCCGTCGGCATGCTCAAAAGCAGTGAGACTCGTCGCCTCAGGCGCTAGACCGTTTCCCGCCTGTGGCAAGCTTTTTCTGAGCGAGGTCTGCGGAGGCGGAGATGCAGCTAGCGGTGATCAACGGCATCGAGCTCGAGTACGAGCTGCGGGGTCCGGGGAGCCTGTCGTCCTGATCCACTGGGGTGTGAGCGCGAGGTGGGCCGAGCCCCTGCTCGCGGAGTCCGTCCTTGCCGAGCGCTACCGGCTGCTGCGGTACCACCGCGCCGGCTTCGGAGGCAGCAGCAGGGTCGAGGGGCCAATCAGTATGGCCGATCACGCCGAGCACCGCCGGCGCCTCATGCGGCAGCTCGGCATCGAACGTGCACACGTCGTCGGTCACTCGTCAAGCACCCTCATCGCGCTCCAGCTGGCCCTCGACGCTCCGGACGCCGTGCAGAGCCTGACGCTCATGGACGCGGCGCGCCCTGCTCCCGCAACGGAGACTCAGGCGGCCTTCCTCCGCGAGGTGGCGGCGGCAGCGATCGGCCGGTAC
>JBKOYU010001075.1:0-2149 GCA_046725575.1 Actinomycetota bacterium
GGTCAGCGCGGCCGTCCAGATCGGGCGCGTACACCAGCCTGCGTGCGCGCATCGCCGTTGGAACGCTGTCTTTGGTGATCGGGCGGCCGGCCGTCAGCGCCGGGGCGTCGTCATTGGCGGAACCGGTGAGTGCGTCGATTCCGACCTTGATCCCGACCTGAATGCTCCGCTGGAGCGTTTCCGATTGCTGGATGTTGCGGATGAGCTTGGGTGCCTCGTTGAAGACAATATTCTCCGCGAAGCGCTGGAACGTCTTCCACGGCGGAGCCATATTTCCGAGCATAGGGGACCGCGGATCGTCGCGATTGTGTCGAGACGGCCTCGCCTCGATACCCTGGTAGCGCAGCACGCCCCGCCCGACCAGGAGATTCCCATCAGCAGCCTCGCCGACAAGACCTTCACAGCGCCGGCGCAGATTCGGAACTTCTGCATCATCGCCCACATCGATCACGGCAAGTCGACGCTGGCCGACCGGATGCTGCAACTCACCGGTGTGGTCGCCGACCGGGACATGCGCGCCCAGTACCTCGACCGGATGGACATCGAACGTGAGCGCGGCATCACCATCAAGGCCCAAAACGTCCGGCTGCCCTGGAAAGTCGATGACACGGATTACGTGCTGCATCTGATCGATACGCCGGGCCACGTCGACTTTACCTACGAGGTGTCGCGGGCGCTGGAGGCGTGCGAGGGTGCCGTGCTGCTGGTCGACGCCGCCCAGGGCATCGAGGCGCAGACGCTGGCCAACCTGTATCTGGCGCTGGACCGCGACCTGCACATCATCCCGGTGCTCAACAAGATCGACCTGCCCGCCGCCGACCCGGACCGATACGCCGCCGAAATCGCCCACATCATCGGCTGCGAACCCACCGATGTGCTGCGGGTGTCGGGAAAGACGGGCGAGGGCGTCGCCGACCTGCTCGACCACGTCGTCCGCGAAGTGCCGCCGCCGACCGGTGACGCCGACGCCCCCACTCGGGCCATGATTTTCGACTCGGTTTATGACACCTACCGCGGAGTGGTGACGTACGTCCGCGTCGTCGACGGCAGGATCGTCCCGCGCGAGCGCATCAAGATGATGTCCACCGGCGCCACCCACGAGCTGCTCGAAGTGGGCATCGTCTCGCCTGAACCGAAGGCGGCCGGCGGCCTCGGCGTGGGGGAGGTCGGCTACCTGATCACCGGGGTGAAGGACGTGCGGCAGTCGAAGGTCGGCGACACCGTGACGACCGCGCGGCATGGCGCGTCCCAGCCGCTCACCGGCTATCGAGAGCCCACGCCGATGGTCTACTCCGGGCTGTATCCGGTCGACGGCTCCGACTACCCGGATCTGCGCGACGCGCTCGACAAGCTGCAGCTCAACGACGCCGCGCTGACGTATGAGCCGGAGACGTCCGTTGCGCTCGGCTTCGGTTTCCGCAGTGGATTTCTCGGCCTGCTGCACATGGAGATCACCCGCGAGCGGCTGGAGCGTGAGTTCGATCTCGACCTGATCTCCACGTCGCCGAACGTGGTGTACCGGGTGATAACAGAGGAGACGGCGCCCGGTGATCCAGGGAAGGTCGTCACCAACCCCTCGGACTGGCCGGAAGGCAAGATCCGCACGGTGTTCGAACCCGTGGTGAAGACGACAATCATTGCGCCAAGCGAATTCATCGGGACGATCATGGAACTCTGCCAGTCGCGGCGCGGCGAACTCGGCGGGATGGACTACCTCTCGCCGGAGCGGGTGGAGTTGCGCTACACAATGCCATTGGGGGAGATCATCTTTGACTTCTTCGATGCGCTGAAGTCGCGCACCCGCGGCTACGCCAGCCTCGATTACGAGGAGTCGGGCGAACAGGAAGCGGATCTGGTCAAGGTCGACATCCTGTTGCAGGGCGAGCCCGTCGACGCGTTCAGCGCGATCGTGCACAAGGAGGCGGCGTACGCCTACGGCAACAAGATGACCACCAAACTCAAGGAGCTGATTCCGCGTCAGCAGTTCGAAGTTCCGGTGCAGGCGGCGATCGGTTCGAAGATCATTGCTCGCGAAAACATCCGCGCGATCCGCAAAGACGTGCTATCGAAGTGCTACGGCGGTGACATCACGCGCAAGCGCAAGCTGCTGGAGAAGCAGAAGGAAGGCAAGAAGCGGATGAAGACCATC
>JBKOYU010000756.1:0-2753 GCA_046725575.1 Actinomycetota bacterium
CCACTACTTCAACACGTTCCTGCAGCCGACCGATCTCATCTGGTCGTTTTTCCAGGCCGTCGTCATGGCGATCGTGATCATGATCGTGCACACCTACTACGGCTACACGGCATCCGGCGGTCCGGCCGGTGTCGGCGAAGCCGTCGGGCGTGCCGTGCGCACCTCCCTGATCAGTGCGGTCTTTGTCACGGTGTTCGTCTCGCTGGCCATCTACGGCCAGTCCGGCAACTTCAACCTCTCCGGGTAGCGCCATGACCGCCGAAAGCACAAGCAACCGAACGCGTTCCATTGTGTGGGCGCTGAGCCTGATCGCGGCTGTGGTCGTGCTCATCGTGGTGTGTTCCGCCCTGTTCACCCGCACCCTCCACTCCTATGTGCCAATTACGTTGGCCTCCGACCGAGCCGGGCTGGTGATGGAGACCGGAGCGAAGGTCAAGCTGCGTGGCGTGCAGGTCGGGCAGGTCGGCGACATCACCGGCGGCACCGAACCGGTCGGCCTCACACTGGAGATCGACCCGGATCAGATCGGATACATCCCCGCCAACGTGGAAGCCGAGATCAAGGCGACTACGGCCTTCGGCGCCAAGTACGTCGATCTGGTCTATCCGAATGATCCCAGCCCGAACCGGCTTTCGGCCGGTGAGGTGATCAAGGCGCGCAATGTCAGCACAGAAGTCAACACCGTCTTCGAGAACCTCGTCGGTGTTCTCGACCAGATCGACGTGTCCAAACTCAACGCCACCTTCAGCGCCTTGGCCGAAGCTCTGCGCGGACAAGGCAAACGCATCGGTGAGGCAACCACCGACGCCACCCAGGTGCTGCAGGCGATCAACCCGCGCATGGACACGGTCCGCCAGAACGTCCAGTCATTGGGGGGCGCTAGCGACGCCTATGGCGCCGCCGCCCATGACATCTTGCGCGTTCTCGACGCCGCGGCAACCACAAGCACCACCGTCACCGACCATGCGAAGTCCCTTGATGCACTGCTGCTGAGCTCAATTGGCTTCGGCCAGGCTGGTGTCGACCTGCTCGCACCCAACCAGGACAACCTCGTCCGGGCGATCAACACGCTGCAGCCGACGACCGATCTGCTCCTCAAGTACAACCCCTCCTACACATGCCTGCTCAACGGATCAGTGTGGGTTCTCAACAATGTCGCTTACCCCTCGATGGGCGGGACGGACAAGCGATCCCTGATCGTCGACGCCGGCGTGCTATTCGGGGACGACCCCTACCGCTATCCGGACAACCTGCCGGTGATCGCTGCGAAGGGCGGCCCGGGAGGCAAGCCGGGCTGCGGCTCGCTGCCCGACCCCACCAAGAAGTTCCCGGTACGGCAGGTCATCACCAACACCGGATGGGGCACCGGCCTTGACATCCGGCCCAACCCTGGCATCGGGCATCCGTGGTGGATCAACTACTTCCCGGTCACCCGTGCGGTGCCCGAGGCGCCCTCCGTGCGGGGGGAAGGTCCGCCGGCAATCGGTCCCATCCCTTACCCGGGCGCTCCGGCATACAACGCCCCCGAATACGGACCGGCCGACGCACCCCCGCCCGCCAACCCATAGACCTCCGGGAAACGGACAAGCAAAGGAAAACCGTTGAGAGACAACCTTCGAGGGGCCATCTGGCGACTGGCCGCATTCCTCGCGGTCTGTGCACTGGGGACCTTCGCGCTCTTGCTGATCTTCGCCCAGCTGCGCTTCGAGAAGCAGACCACCTACCGGGCGGACTTCACCAATATCAGCGGCCTCGGGGCAGGCAACTTCGAGCGCATCGCCGGCGTCGAGGTCGGCAAGGTCAAGGCCGTTTCGGTCGGCCCGGACGGCACAGCCCACGTGCAGTTCGCCGCCGACGATTCGGTGGTGCTCACCGAAGGCACCCGTGCCGCCATCCGCTGGGCCGACATGATCGGCGGGCGGTATCTGTCTTTGGAGGAGGGTGCGGGCGGTGCCCAGAGAATGGACGCCGGCGACACCATCCCCGTGGACCGCACCGAGCCCGCCTTGGACCTCGACGCGCTGATCGGCGGGTTCCGGCCGCTGTTCCGCGCGCTCAACCCCGATCAGGTAAATGCGTTGTCGGGGCAATTGATCCAGGCTTTCCAGGGACAGGGCGACACCACCGCGTCGTTTCTCGAGCAGACCGCCGCGGTGACCGCGACCCTGGCCGACCGTGACGCGCTCATCGGCCAGGTCATCACCAACCTCAACACCGTCCTCGGGTCATTCGGCGATCAGAGCGAGAAATTCGGCAAGGCCGTTGATTCGTTGTCCGAGCTCGTCGAGGGTCTGGCAGGCCGCAGGACCGACATCTCCGATGCGGTGGCCCACATCGACGCCGCGTCAAGCAGCATTGCTGATCTCGTCAGCCAGGCGCGGCCGCCGTTGAAGACGGTTGTTGCCCAGACCGACCGCGCTGCCGGCATCGTCGTTGCCGACCACGAGTACTTCGACAACCTGATCAACACGCTGCCCGACACCTACCAAGTTCTGGCCCGGCAGGGCATCTACGGGGACTTCTTCTCCTTCTATCTGTGCGACGCCGTGCTCAAACTCAACGGCAAGGGCGGCCAACCGGTTTACGTCAAGGTCGCCAGCCAGAAATCGGGACGGTGCGCCCCAAATGAAACCCTTTGCCGAAAGAAACCGGGTCGCCGTCGGTGCCGTCGGCGTGCTCGTGGCGGCCGGAGTGGTGGCCACGGCCCTGCAATACGACAATCTCCCGTTCATCTCCGGCGGCAAGGAATACAC
>JBKOYU010000182.1:0-7412 GCA_046725575.1 Actinomycetota bacterium
GCTCGGCACCCTGGGCTCCGGCCAGTCCGGCTTGACGTTGAGCCGCGCTCTTGCGACCGACGACAAGCCAGTGACCCGCGTCGAAAATTATTGCGCCACCGGCTCGGAGGCCTTCCGCAACGCCTGCTATGCGGTGGCCGCGGGAGCCTACGACGCGGTGATGGCCGTGGGTGTCGAGAAGCTGAAGGACTCGGGGTACTCCGGACTGATGCGCGCAGATCCTCCCAGCGACGGCACCGCGCCCGAGCTGTCGCTGACTGCGCCCGCCGCGTTTTCACTACTCGATCCCGCGTACTGCGCCAAACACGGTGTGCATCCCGACGAGATGCGCGAGGCGATGACGCACGTGGCCTGGAAGAACCACAGCAATGGCGCACGAAACCCCAAGGCGCAGTTCCGCTCTGCGGTCGCCAGGGACACCATCGACAACGCACCCAAGGTGGCCGGCCGGCTCGGGGTGTTCGACTGCTCCGGTGTGTCCGACGGTGCGGCGTGCGCGCTGATCGTGCCCGCCGACCGCGCGCGGGCCTACACGGACACCCCGATGTACGTCAAAGCACTGTCACTGGTGGCGGGTTCGACGCGTGGTGCGATGGACTCCGGCTACGACTACACGAGCTTTCCCGAGGTAGTCCGAGCAGCGCGTGGGGCGTACGCCCAAGCCGGTATCGACCAGCCCAGCGCTGCGCTGTCGTTGGCCGAGGTGCATGACTGCTTCACACCAACCGAGATAGTGCTGATGGAGGACCTCGGGTTCTCCGATGCGGGCCAGGCCTGGAAAGACATGCTGGGCGGTGACTTCGACGCCGATGGACGACTGCCGGTGAATATCGATGGCGGTCTGAAGTCGTTCGGGCACCCTGTCGGCGCCAGCGGTCTGCGGATGCTCTACGAGGCGTGGCTGCAGTTCCGCGGGCAGGCCGGTGACCGCCAGCTGCCCGACCCGCACACCGCGCTCACACACAACCTCGGCGGTCGACCGGGCGGATGCGTTTCCTTCGTGTCGATCGTCGGTCGGACAATCGGTGGCTGACAATGTCTCGAAATGACGGGCTCATTGCCCTGAGACGGGAACGGGCCCAACTGATCAGGTTCTGCCGCGATCTCGACGACGTCCAATGGCGGACGCCGAGTAAGGCCGCGGGCTGGCGAGTGCAAGACGTCGTGGCGCACATGGGATCGGGCTGCCGCTCAATGTTCACCCCGCAAGCGCTACAGATGTTGCGTAGCACCGATATTGAACGCACCAACGACGCCTTCGTCAACTCTCGACGAAACTGGACGCCGACCCGGATTTTCGTCGAATATCAACGATGGAGCCGGGCAATGATCATTGCGGCGGCGGCGATATGCCGAACGCCCCTTGCGGCGCTCAAGGTCCCCTTGGCGGAGCTGGGTGCCTTCCCGGCCAGCCTTCTGTTCACCGGGGCAACGATATTCGATCACCATACGCATCTGCGCCACGACATCGCGCCTGCGCTCGGCCTGCCCGTGCCCGACACCGATGCCGTCCGCATGACGATGGTGCTGGAGTGGATGTTCGCGGTACTGAGCAATCAACTCCGGGCCTCGCGGCCGTTGTGGCTAGAACACCCGATCGTCATGAGGTTGCGCGGGCCCGGCGGTGGAAGTTGGGTGATAGACGCGCTCGGCGCCGTTCCGGGGCGGGGCGGCGACACGGCGGCCCAGATCATCGGCGTCGCAACAGAATTCCCGGGATGGGGTACCAAGCGGGTCGATTGGAGGAGCAAGGACGTCACCATCACCGGCGACGTCGATTACGGCACCCGGTTCCTGGACCTGGTGAATATCGTATGAGCGGAAGGGAAAGTATGTCGCAATATCTCAAGGACAAGGTCGTCATTGTCACCGGGGCCGCGAGTGGCTTCGGCAAGCTGATCTCCGAAAAATGCGCCGCCGGCGGAGCGAAGGTCGTGGGCGTGGACGTGAACGCCGAGGGCCTGAACGAGGTCGTCGACGGCATCCGGGCCGCCGGCTTCGACGGCACAGCTCATGTTGCCGATGTGACGGACATGGCTCAGGTCAAGGCCGCAGCGCAACATGCCGTCGACACCTTCGACTCCATCGACGTGTTGGTGAACAACGCCGGCGTAATGCCGCTGGCCTATTTCGCCGACCACGAACGCGCATGGGAGAAGTGGCACAAGGCAATCGATATCAACATCAAGGGCGTTGTGAACGGCATCTCCGCGGTCTACGACCAGATGATCGAGCAGGGCAGGGGGCAGATCGTGAACATCTCGTCCATCTTCGGCAACGGCGGCGTCGAGGGCTCCGGGGTCTACAGCGCGACCAAGGCGGCTGTTACGACGATCTCGGACGCACTGCGTGTCGAGGCGCAGGGCAAGATCAAGGTGACGACAGTCAAGCCGACCGGCGTTCTCGGAACCAATCTCGCCAGCTGGATCGTCAACGAGACGGCGATCATGGGTCTTGCAGGCCAAAAGGGCCTCCAGTTCGCCGAGAATGTCGGCAATCTCGAGAACGGGTCGCTTCGGCCCGAGCAGATGGATGTCGACTCCGTGGAGTACTGGCTCATCACGCCTGATGACCTGGCGAACGCGGTGGTGCACGTCATCGACCAGCCCTGGGGAATCAACCTCAGCGACGTCACTGTCCGCGCCAGCGGGGAGAACTACGTCCGCTGAGCACAAGCGCCCGTGACGAAGTCCGTTGCCGGGAATGACAATTTGATGATGCCTTGCATCAGCACAAATTCTAATTTAGATTAAGATTGGTCGGTCCACGAGATCCAAGGAGTACTGGTGCCCGGAGTGCAGGACAAAGTCGTCATCGTCACCGGCGCAGGCGGCGGACTTGGCCGCGCCTACGCGCGGTTTCTGGCCGCGAACGGCGCCCTCGTCGTGGTCAACGACCTCGGCGGGGCCCGCGACGGCTCGGGTGCGAACACTTCGATGGCCGACGCCGTTGTCGAGGAGATCAGTCGCGCCGGCGGGCGGGCGGTGGCCAATTACTCCTCGGTCGCCGACGCCGCCGGGGCCAACGAGATCGTCGAGACCGCTTTGTCGGAGTTCGGCGCAGTGCACGCGGTGGTCAGCAACGCGGGCATCCTGCGCGACGGCGCTTTTCACAAGATGACCGACGAAAACTGGGATGCCGTTCTGAAGGTGCACCTCTACGGCGGATATCACGTCATCCGGGCGGCGTGGCCGCACCTGCGGGAGCAAAAGTTCGGCCGCGTGGTGGCGGCGACTTCCACCAGTGGCCTCTACGGCAACTTCGGGCAGTCCAACTACGGTGCCGCCAAAGCCGGTCTGGTCGGATTGATCAATACCCTGGCCATCGAGGGCGCCAAGTATGGGATCACCGCCAACGCCATCGCTCCGATGGCGGCCACACGCATGACAGCCGATGTCGCGCCGCAGGAATTGTTGGACAAGCTCGACCCCGACTTGGTTGCGCCGGCTGTCGGCCATCTGGTGTCGGAGGAGAACCGTGACACCGGATCGGTATTCGTCGTCGGTGGTGGCCTCGTGCAACGGGTGGCGCAATTTCAAAACGACGGAGTAACTTTCGCCGCGCCGCCGAGCCTGGCCGAGATCACTGCCCAGTGGGCGCAGATCAGCGACATGTCCGGGGCGAAGCTCGGCACCAACCCGGTCTGACCGACGGTTCGATGCTCACGCCGTTCGACGAGTACCCGGTGCATCAGAGCCCAGAGCCGATCGCCCGGCCCGCAGCAGGCCATCCGGACTTCTATGACCGGTTCTGGTTCAGTGGATTCCGCGACGACCTGTACTTCGCGGTCGCGGTCGGGGTGTATCAGAACCGCGAGATCCTCGACGCGGCGTTCGCCGTCGTGCATGACGGGGTCCAACGGTCGGTTTTCTATTCCGGCCGTCTGCCCCGCGACCGGCGCACCCTGCACGCCGGACCGATCACCGTGCGAATCGTCGAACCGTTCGCCGTCAACTCGATCACCGTCGACGCCCCCGACTATCAGCTGGGTGCCGAACTGACTTACACCGCGCGCACCCCGGTCATCGAGGAGTCGCGCCAGACCCGTTATGTCGGTCCGCGGCTGTGGATGGACGCCACGCGGGCGACCCAGTTCGGCAGCTGGCAGGGCACGGTGTCGGCTGGTACGGCCAATATCGCGGTCGCCGACGTGGCCGCGGTCAAAGACCGATCCTGGGGCTATCGCGCAGTTGAGCAGACCGCCGCCGCGCAGCCCGGCGCAGCGCAGGTCTTCTTCCTATGGGCCCCACTGCTATTCGACGATGTCGCCATGCACGGCATGGTGTTCGAAGATGCCGACGGTGACCCCTGGGCGGCCACGGCGACGGCGGTGCCCACCGCCGACCTGGCCACCATCACGGACTGGTCCGCCAACCAGGCCTTCGCCACCCCTTACCGGTCGATGACGCACCGGATCTCCTGGGCGCCCGGACTGCGCCGCCCCCGCTCAGCGTCCCTATTTTTTCACCGCGCTGATTGCGCCGATACGGTGGATCTGCAGCCGCTCCTGACGTTTCGGATGCGCGGCGCGGGCTACGGCCATCCCAGCTGGGCGCACGGCCGCTGGCACAGTGAGCACGCGGTCGGTGGCGAAAGCCACACGGTCGGCGAGTTAGACAATCTGGAGCCGCCCAACATTCACGTGCAGCAGGTCGTGCGCGCTAGATGGGGTCACCGGCAGGGCATCGGGGTGCTGGAGACGGTCGTTATCGGGCCGCATCACCCCAGCCGGCTGACCGGGCTGCTCGACGGCGCCCCCGGCGACCTTCAGGCCTTGGCGTGAGCACGACGCCGGCGGCTTCGACGCAGTCTCGCATCCTGACGCGGGCCTACTGGACCGCCGATCGCAGCGTGGCGCTGGTCGGCCACACGGTCGGAGACCTGCTGGTCGCGCGCGCTGCCGAGGACCCCGACCGTGAGGCGCTGGTCGGAGTACGCCACGGCAGCGCCGACACGGACCGGCTGACCTACCGTGAGGTGCTCGAGGAGGCGTCGCGAGTCGCCACCGCCCTGTCCGAGCTGGCTTCACCCGGCGGCTTCGTCGCGCTGTGGGCGCCGAATGTCGTGGAATGGTCCATCATTCAGTACGGCGCGGCGCTGGCCGGTGTGGTGCTGGTTGCGCTCAACCCGGTGCTGCGCGACGAGGACCTGGACTACGCGCTGCGGCACAGCGGGGCAAGCGTGCTGCTGCACGCCGACGTCAGCCGCGACTATCCGATGGCTGCCATCGCCGAGCGCGTGTGCGCCGCCATTCCCGGCCTGCGCCGAGTCTCGCTCTCGGACACCGCAGCGTGGAAGGCCGACACCGTCGATGCCGACATCCTTGCCGACGCGCCGTCGAATCCCGACGCGCCGGTCATGCTGCAGTACACCTCCGGCACTACGGGACGCCCCAAGGGTGTCTTGCTGACCCATCGCGCGCTGGTCAACGTCGCCAAGCTGAGCATGGAAGCGGTCGGGGTCCCCGCCGGGGCGGTCTGTGTCAACCCGCTGCCGCTGTTTCACACCGCCGGTTGTGTGATCGCCACCCTCGGACCGCTGTGGGTCGGCGGCACGGCGGTGGTCTGCGAACGATTCGCGGCGGGACCCGTCCTCGAGACGCTACGCACCGAGAACGCCGATGTGCTGTTCTACGTTCCGGCGGTGCTGGGCGCGCTGCTCGAGCAACAGCGCGCCGGCACAGCGGCGCCGCCGCGGCTGCGCATCATCATGGGCGGAGCCTCCGAGGTTCCCGCCGCGCTGATCGACGGTGCGGAAGCCGTGTTCGGCGCCAGCGTGTTCAATCTGTACGGCCAGACCGAGTTGGCGCCGGTGCTGACATTGACCCGGCCGGCCGACAGCCGCCGAGACCGGCTGTCCACCGTCGGCCGGCCCCTGCCGCAGGCCGACTGCAAGATCATCGATCCTGAAAAAGGACATGTGCTCGGCGTCGGGGAGAACGGCGAGATCTGCGCACGCGGATATCAACAGTTCGTGGAGTACCTGCACGATCCCGACGCCACCACGCGCGCCCTCGACGACGAAGGGTACGTGCGCACCGGAGACCTCGGCGCCATGGACGCGCGCGGCTTCCTCACCGTCACCGGCCGGCTCAAAGAACTCATCATCCGCGGCGGTGAGAACATTTCGCCTGCCGAAATCGAACACGTTCTGGCCCAGCATGATTCCGTCGCCGAGCCGGTCGCGGTAGGCCTGCCTGACGACCGTCTGGGCGAGGTCGTCGCCGTCGTCTGCCGACTGACGACCAGCCACGTAGGAGGACTCAAGGACAGCCTGCTCGAGCATGCCCGCCGCAGCATGGCGGCCTTCAAGGTGCCGGCGCGGTGGTTTGTCGTCGACCAGTTCCCGCTCACCGCGACCGGCAAGGTGCAGCGCTTCGCACTCCGTGACGCAATTCTGCGTGGGGAGCTCCACGAATTATGAGTTCTGCCAACGACATAACGCTCCGGCGACAGGCTTTGCGGGACCGCTTTCCGACATGGCGCCCGAAAACGCTGGCGGATTGGCTCGACGAGTGCGCCGACGAGTACGGGTCGCGACCGTTCGTGCTGTCCGACACCGTCGCGCTCACCTACCGCGACGTGGCCGAGGAGTCCCGCCGTCTGGCCGCCGGCCTGATCGGCCTGGGAGTTCGCCCCGGCGACCGCGTCGGAATGCTGATTGCCAACTATCCCGAATTCGTCGCAGTCAAGTTCGCCATCGCGCGCGCCGGTGCCATCGCCGTGCCGTTCAACTACCTGTACCGCCGCGACGAATTGGCATTCGTGTTGGCCGATTCGGGATGCCGGGTGTTGGTGAGCATGACCGGGTTCGGCTCCTTGGACTATCAGTCGATGCTCGATGACATCGTGCCCGGCTGGGACACAGGCACATTCGCGCAGCGACCCGAATCGGGAGGCCCGATCCCCACCCTGCGCCACGTCGTGCTGCTGGCGACCGACCGCCCCGCCCGGTCCGGCGCCCTGTCGTTGGCCGAACTGACCGGCCACTCGCCGGCGGACGCGAATCTGGATCGTTCGCTCGCGGTGAATCCACGCGGGCCAGGGGACATGCTGTACACCTCGGGCACCACTGGCTCGCCCAAAGGTGTACTGACCTCTCACGACAGCGTGCTGCGCACGGCGTATGCATCCGCGTTGACCCGTGCCTTCCAGGACGGCCGGCGAATCCTGTACTCGTTGCCGTGCTATCACATGTTCGGCTACGTCGAGGGCCTGCTGTCAGTGATGTTCGTTGGTGGAGCGGTTATCCTGCAGCCCACCTTCAGCGCCGAGGGTTACTTCGCAGGCATCGAACGCCACCGGGCAACCGACATCCTCTGCGTGCCCACCATGGCGGTGGCGATGGTGGAAAGCCCTGCCCGCGGTCGCTGCTACCCATCTCCGAGCCCACGAGACGCGACGCGAGCGCGG
>JBKOYU010000069.1:0-7521 GCA_046725575.1 Actinomycetota bacterium
TCGAGGGCGCCAACTCCGGCGGCGTGAACAACGGGGCCTAAGTGAACGTGCGCGGCTGAGGGGACAGTATGCGCACCGACACGGCGTTCGTGCTCACCGTCCTGGTGCTGTGCTATGCGGTCGTCTCGGGGTTGGTGAAGCGGTGGTACATCGCTCCCGCGTTGATCTTCGTCGCGTTCGGAATGGCGTTGGGCCCGTTCGGATTCGGGGTGATCGATGCCGGGACTGACACGGCGAGCTTCACGATCCTGGCCCAGCTCGCGCTGACCGTGATCCTGTTCAACCAGGCCGCCATGCTCGACCTGCCGTCCGTGGTGCGCCGCGGCCATGTCACGTTCCGGTTACTCGTCATCGGAATACCGTTGGCCATCGTCCTCGGCACCGGGGTCGCGCTGTTGGTGATGCCGGTGATGCCGCTGTGGGAGGCGGTATGCCTTGCCGCCATCGTGGCGCCGACGGAGGTGGCGCTGATCGACGCGCTGCTCGAGGACCGCCGTATCCCTGAGCGCGTCCGTCATGCGCTCTCGGTCGAAAGCGGCTGCTACGACGGGCTCGCATTGGCGGCGATGCTGGCCGCCCTGGCGCTGGCTTCCGAGCAGACCGACCCGGATCCGGGTCGGTGGGGCTGGTTCGCGGTCCGCACCGAAGTCATCTCGCTGGCCGTAGGCCTCGGCATCGGTGTCATTGGCGGCATAGTGATCGCGCGGTCCTGCCAGCGCGGCTGGATGAGCGATACCTGGGCTCAACTGGCCACGGTCGCATTGGCGTTGGTGTGCTTCGAAGTCGGAGAGCGGTTGCACGGCAGCGGATTCGTCACCGCCTTCGCGGGCGGTCTCGCGTACTCGATGATGATGCGGCGGGCGGGCGCCCAGCTGCCGTCGCAGGTCACCGACGCTGCCGGCCAACTGTTGGAGCTGATGGTTTTCGCGATGTTCGGCAGCTATGCCGTGATCGTGGGGTGGCGCGATGCGGATTGGCGGGTGGCGCTTTTCGCGGTCGTCGCGCTCATCGTCGTGCGACTGGTTGCGGTATCTGCCGCGCTGGTCGGCACCGACCTGCCCGCCCGCAGCAGGCTGTTCATCGGCTGGTTCGGGCCTCGCGGGATCGGCACCCTGGTCCTCGGGTTGTTGATGATCGAGCGAGGCGAGATCCAGCAGTCCGCCATGATCACGCAGGCCGTCGTCGTCACCGTCACGGTCAGCCTCGTGGTGCACAGCCTGACCGCGCCGCTCGGGATTCGGCTGTGGCCCGCCCCGTCGCCGGAAAAGACGGCGCAAGCGAACGGCTAACTGCGCCGCCGTCCCTTGACCAGGAACCAACCCGCGGCCGCGGCGCCGCCCAGCGCGACCACCCGGTCGGCGCGATCGGCTCTGGGCAGGTCCAGCAGCGAGACCAGGCCCAGCATCGCGAAGCCGGTGCGCAACGCGGGTTGGCTTGTCGCGGTCGTCACCAGGGTCGCCGGGCTACGGGTGGCCGGGTCCAGGATTACGGTCACCGTTCCTCCTGCCGATGAGATCTCCAACTCGGGCCGGGGTCGACGCTAATTCGCTCAAGAGCGTTGAGAAATAGGGTGTTTCCCTATTCCTGGGCTCTTGGGCTGGCCGGTCTACGTCTTACCCATATGACGGCCGAGTTCAGCACGTGATTTGATGCCCAGCTTGCGGTAGATCCGGGCCAGGTTCGCCTCGACTGTCTTCGGGCTGATGAACAGCGCGGTCGCGACGTCGCGGTTCTTCATGCCCGACGCGGCAAGCTCGGCGACGCGTTGCTCCGACGGGGTGAGCTGGCCGCTGCCACGCGGGCCGACGTTCGTGCGGGCGAGTTCTGTACGGGCACGGTCGGCCCACAGCGGGGTGTGCAGTCGATCGAAGATGTCCAACGCTTCCTGCAGGCTCGCCGAGGCAGCCTCCTTTCTGCGGTGCCGTCGCTGTAATTGGCCCAGCAGCAACAGCGTTCGCGCACGCTCGAACGGCATCGGAAGCCGGTCGTGTTCGGCAACCGCGTGTGTGGCGGCGGCGCTGGCCGCGTCGAGGTCACCCCGGGCGGCCAGCAGCATGCTTCTGCCACGGGCGCCGACGGCGATCATCCACGCGCGGCCTTGCCGCTCGCCGTTGCGCTCGAGGGCGTCGATCAAAGGCTCCGCCTCGGTGCCGCGGCCCACTTGAATCAGGGCCTCGATGGCGTCCGCCAGAAACGCTGCATTGGGAAGCTCGGTCGGTGTCGACGCCGGATCGAACTTGGTCAGCAGCGGCTGCAGGGTTGCGATCGCACCCTCGTAGCGGCCCAACGACACCTCGAGGAATCCCAGTGTGGCAAGGACACGGTCCGTCAACCGAAATGCCCCTGTACGCCTGCCGAACTCAAGCGCTGCCTCGGCGGCCTCCCTCGCGTCGTCCTCGCGGCCGGCGTACGTGGCCAACTGCGCCCGCAGGCTGTGCGCCAAGAACAGCGGGGTGTCGCCGCCGAGCTGGCGAGCCCGCTCCATGGCGTCCTCGGCGACCAGCGTGGCCTCGACGAACTCGCCCCGCAAGATGCTGCTCAGCACCACATGCTGGGCGATGAATATGAGCTCGCCTTCCTCGCCCTTCTCCACACAGCGGCGCCGGATGGCTTCTAGCAGCTCATGGGCTTCGTCGAGGCGGCCAGTCCACTCCAACAGCAGCGCGCGCTGGGCGGACGGCCGGAATACCAAGGGCGTGAAGATGTCCGGGTCCTCCAGCTCCACGGCTCGATGAATGCCCGCCTCGTCGAAACCTTCCCCGCACAGGAACCGCAGGATCGCCCGCATACCGAGCGCCAGGCCCAGCAAGTGGGGCTGGTTGAGGCGCTGGGCCTTGGCGACGGCCTCCTCGGCCATTTGCACGCTCGCTTGGGGCTGATTGGCGTTGAGCAGGGAGTAGGCCAATGTGATCAATATCTGCACGCGCAGCGGGCTGTCGGTACGCACCTCGCTGAGCGCCCGCTGCAGCAACCGTGCCCCCTCGAAGAAGCCGTCTCCGTACCCCCGCACGACAGCGAGCCGGCTCAACGCCTCGGCTCGCTGGTCGCCGGGCGCCAGCCGCTCGATGGTCTCTTCGAGAATGGCGCGCGCCCGCTCCTGGTCGCCCGCGTCGAAATGGTGCAGGGCGGAGCGGAGCCGACGCTCGGCGGTGTCACCGCCGAGGCCGATCGCCAGGTCCATCAGCTCGGCGGCCGCCGCGGGCGCCCCGCGGATGCGCGCGGACTCCGCCGCCGTATCGAGCGCCCGCAGTGTCACTTCGTCACCGCTGGTCGCGGCCAAGGCCAGATGCCGCGCCCGCAACTCGGGCTCGTCGACGATGTCGGCGAGGCGGCGATGCATCGTTCGGCGCTGGCCCGGCGCGGCTTCGGTGTACACACCCCTGGCCAGTAGGGGATGGGCGAACTGGATCCGGTTGCCGTCGAGCGCGATAATGCCCTTGCTTTCCGCCTTCTCCAGCAGCTCGATCAACCGGTCGTCGTCGCTGATCGTCGCGCTTGACACCTGCTCCACGGTCGGCGACGCCATGCATGATGCGGCGAGCAGCGCATCATGGACGTCGGGATCGAGGCCGCTGATCCGGGTCCGCACGACGTCGGCCAGCGTGCGCGGCAGCGACATCTCGACGCCGGGGGCGCGGTCGGCTATCGCCCGTGCCAATTCGATTGCGTAGAACGGGTTTCCGCCCGACACCTCATGTATCCGGCCCATCGTCGGACGCGAGAACGGCCGCCGCAACCGTGCCGACACTGCTGCGTGCAAATCACGAATACCCAATGGACGCAACCGAATCCGGCTAACTGCATCGGGTCGCGGCAGTTGCAGCCAAGCGCCACCGATGCCGTCGCCATCGGTTCGCACACTGCCCAGAATGCCGACGGGGCCGGTGAGTCGCCTCGCGGCGAACGCCACCACGTGAATGCTCGACGGGTCGATCCATTGCAGGTCATCGATCGCCACCAGAAGCGGCCCCTCGTCAGTGAGGTACTCGACGACCGACAGGAACGCGGCGGCCACGGCGCGCTGATCGGTGACCGGACCGTTGTCCGCCCGCATCAGCACCTGGTCCACCGCGAACCGCTGCGGTTCGGGCAAATCCGCCCACGCGGACGCGGGTACGCCGTCGAGCAGGTCGGTCAGGGCGGTGTAGGCGAGCACGGATTCTGCTGCTGCGGCGCGCGTCGACAGCACCCGGAATCCCTGGTCCCGTGCCAGCTCCAGGGCCTCTAACCAGAGGGTGGTTTTGCCGATGCCGGGTTCACCCTCGATCAGCAATGCCGATGGCTCCGACGTCGCAGAAGCCAAAAACGCAGCGATCCTGCGGCTCTCTGTAGGACGGCTCTCCACGTCCACTCCCGGCACAGGTAGAAGAATTCCAGCTAACGGCGGCTCGGTCTACTTTTTCGGTCAACTAAGCAGAATTGCCACAGCTGGCAACATCCAGAACAGTACGGTTAACCCACTATCGCCGGATCGTATTCATGTGCCGCCCGAGTTCGGCCCGCGAGCGGATGCCCAGCTTCCGGTAGACACGCGCGAGCGTGGCCTCGACCGTCTTCGAGCTGATGAACAGCGTGGCCGCCACATCGCGGTTCGTCATGCCCGACGCCGCTAGTTTGGCCACTCGTTGCTCGGCGGGCGTCAGCTCGCCGTGCGCCTGTTCCCGTGGTCGCGTGCCAGCGAGTTCGGCGCGGGCGCGGTCGACCCACAACGGGGTGCCAAGCTCCTCGAAGACGGTCAGGGCGTCACGCAGCACGGCGGTTGCCTCTGACCGTTCGCGACGAATGAGCTGCCCGAGCAGTAACTGAGTCCTCGCGCGCTCGAACGGCATCGGCAGCCGGTCGTGTTCGGTCAGCGCCCGTCGCGCGCTCTGCACCGCCGCACCCACGTCACCGCGGGCGGCCAACACCATGGCGCGGCAGCGGGCGCCGACCGCCAGCATCCAGGCGCGGTCCAGTCTGCGTCCGTTGCGCTCGAGCCCGTCGACAAGCGGTTCGGCCTCATCCGCGCGGCCCAACGCGGTCAACGCCTCGACCGCGTCGGGCAGAAACGACGCCGCGACGATCTCGGTGGGATTCGGCGACGGCCAGTACCTAGACAGCAACGGTTCGAGCGCGTTCAGCGCCGCGTCGTAATTGCCCAGCGACGTCTCGAGGAAGCCCAGCGCCGTCAGTGACCACTCCTCGTGCCACCCGGTGCCGCTGCGCTTGCTCGCGTCGATCGCGTCGGCGACGGCCGGGCGGGCGTCGTCCTCCTGACCGCAAAAGGCGGCGAGCCAGGCCTGGAGGACGAGAACCAGCATGGCGGGGAAGTCGCCGCCGAGCTGGCTCGCCAGCCCCGTTGCGGCGTCAGTCACCCGCGCGGCCTCGGCGAAGTCTCCGCGCCAAATCCGGTTCACCACAACCTGAAAATCGATGAACATCAGTTCGCCTTCTTCGCCCTTCTCGACGCAGCGGCGCTGGATCGCCTGCATCCGTTGATAGGACGTGTCGAGGTCACCGATCCAGCCCAAGATCAGCGCGTGTTCCACGCCGGGCTTGAGCACCGTCGGAGTAAACGACTCGTGGTCCTCCAGTTCGAGGGCTCGTAGCAGGCTGGGCTCGTCAATGCCGTCGCCGCGCAGGAAGAAAAGCATTGACCGCACGCCAAGTGCCTGGCTCAGCAGGCCCGGAGCCTCCAGCCGCTCGGCGAGCATCACCGCTTCCTCGGCGCACCGCCACGCGGCATCCGGCTCGCCGGTGTTGAAAAGGGTGTGCGCCAACGCTGTCAGCATCCTGACCCGCAAGGCGGGATCGGGCTTATCCTCGGCTAGGGCGCGCTGCAGCAACTGCGACGCCTCGGGGTATCCGTCGTCGTTGAATCGCACGACCGCCAACGAGTGCAACGCTTCCGCGCGAAGCGGTCCCGGTTGCATTCCCGCAATCGCCCGTTCCAGCAGCGCCCGCGCCCGTCCAGGATCGCCCGCGTCAAAATTGTGTCCCGCCAACCGGATTCGACGTTCGGGGGTGTCGCCGCCGAGCGCGATGGCGAGCTCGAGCAGCTCGGCCGCGGCTGCAGGTGCGCCCCGCGCGTGCGCGGAGGCCGCCGCCGCGTCAAGCGCTCCAAGGACTTCGGGATCGGCGGTGGTCGAGGCCAGCGCGAGGTGCCGTGCCCGCAACTCTGTCTCGTTCACGACGCCTGCGAGGCGACGGTGCATGAGCCGGCGCTGCGTCGGCGAGGCGTCGGTGTACACGCCGCTGGCCAGTAGCGGATGGGTGAACCGGATCCGGTTGCCTTCGATGAAGATGACGCCGTGGCGCTCGGCGGCCTCGAGGAGCTCGATCAACCGGTCATGCCCGGTGGCGGCCGCTGCACCGACCAGCTCGACCGTCGGCGTTGCCAGGCAGGCGGCGGCAAGCAACACGTCTTGAACCGCCGGATCAAGACTGCCGACCCTGGCCCGGACCAATTCTGCCAGCGTGCCAGGCAGTACCTCACCGGCGCTGTCATTCAGCGCGCGACCCAATTCGATGGCGTAGAACGGGTTTCCGGCCGAGATCTCATGGATTCGCGCCATTGCTGTGCGTGGTATCGGCCGCTCCAGCGCATTGCTGACCACGGCGTGCAGCGCGCGAGAAGACAACGGACGCACCGTGATTCGCTGGATAGCATCGGGGCGGGGCAATTGCAGCCATGAGGCGACGTCACCGGTGTCGGGCTCGGTGCGGATGGTGGCCAGCAAGCCCACCGCGCCGGACAATCGCCGGGCAGCAAACGCGATCACGTGCAGTGTCGACGGGTCGAGCCATTGCAGATCGTCGATCGCCAGCAGCACCGGACCGTCGTCGGTGAGCCGTTCGATGACGGACAGGAATGCGGCGGCCACCGCTCGCTGGTCGGTGACGGCGTCGGCGGCCTGGTCGCGCAACAGCACCCGATCCACCGCGATCCGCTGAGGATCAGGCACGTCGGCCCACGTGGACGCAGCCACGCCGGTCAGCAGGTCGGCCAGGGCCGTGTAGGCCAGCACGGATTCGGCTGCGGTGGCACGCGCCGACAGCACCCGGAACCCGCGATCACGCGCCCGTTCCAGCCCGGCCAGCCACAGCGTGGTCTTGCCGATCCCGGCCTCGCCCTCGACCAACAGGGCAGACGGCGAGCCGGAAGCGGAATCCAGGAACTCGCTCAGCGCCTGCTCTTCGGCGGGGCGGCTGGCCATGGCCGCGATCATCTGAGAAGGATGTCAGCTTCCGCCCGCGGTCCGTTCCGTTTCAAGCGGCTTTCTACGCTCAGGCGCCGGCCCGGTGGTCTCGGCGGCGCTGGCGCTGTCGGCGGTCCCGGAGGTTCCGGTGGCAGCGGGTTCGATGGTCAATCGGGCACCGACGGTGCGACCGGTAAAGCCGGAACAAACGGCACCAACGGGGCCAACGGCACCAATGGGGCGAACGGCAGCGCCACCTAGTCGCCTCTAGACGTCGCCTTCCTTGACCTTCGCCATCACCAGCACGTCGAGGCGCTTGTCGAGCTCCTCGAGCGACAGTTTG
>JBKOYU010000297.1:0-3330 GCA_046725575.1 Actinomycetota bacterium
GCATGGATCCGGCAATCGTGGCCGAGCGGGCGCTGGACGGTGTTGCCGAGGAGCGCTTCCTGATCGCCACGCATCCACACGCAAAGCGCTACTTCGACGACCGCGCCGCTGACGTTGCCGCAGCCTTTGATGCGCTGGCACGGGCCGGGGACGAAAAGTCTTATGACGTAGAGCAAATCGTGGCGGAAATCACCGCACAGCACACCAACAGCACACGGAGAAACGCCCAATGAAGATCACGGTCGACCGCGTGAAATGCACCGGACACGGTGTCTGTGAACAATTCGCGCCAGATGTGTTCGAAATCAATGACGATGGGGACCTGGTATTGACATGTGATGAGGTCTCCGACGACTTGGCCGGTGGCGTTCGTGAGGCCGTCGACCGTTGCCCGACACTCGCGCTCAAACTAAAGGACTGACACTTAGGCCTCGACAGCCTAACTCGACAACACTGACAACGACGATTCGCTCCGCGGAGGAATGTGGGTGAATCGTGCCCTAGCCGCCGGCTGGGCTGCAGCTAGCGCTGCGCTATCCATAGAGCTCTGCGGGAGCGGGTACGGGTGCACGGTCAGCGACGCCTCCACCGACACCGGCAGAGACCACGGCGACCGCCAACCCAGCGACCGTCAGCGCCGGACCGCGAGAACGTTTGTGCGGGTTCAAACGCCGTGTGACCGAATGCCTCGCGTGACTCTTCACGACTCCTAGATTCGCGTCCGAGCCAGGAGATGTCGCTAACGCTGCCGCCCATTGCCGCGTGCCGCCAGCAGCAAGGCGGCAATACCTGCCACCTGCGAACGGGTGTGACTCAGGCCGTGGTCGTGAGGGAAACGATTCAAGCGGATATTGGGCGCTGACAGGTAGGGGCCGACTACCGCTAGCTGGGGCCGTGAACGGGCGCCAGCGGCGAAGACATCGATGTGTGTTGAACGCGCCGCCGCCACGATCGCCGTTTGTGTTGGCATCCGAGATCACGCCGGCATCGGCGTACCGCCGTCACATCCGTCAGTCGATGGGCGGCTTTGAAGGCGTTGATCACCGGCAGCAGCGTGGCGGTCTCAGCCTTGTTGCCCTCGAACGCTTGAACTGTCAACGGGGTACCTGGCCGAGGCCGTCCTGAGCCTGATCTGCCACGGATGTGGCCACGCCTTCGAAAATTCTCACGGCTTCAACCAGGATGTTCATCAACCAGGAGCCTGAACAAAGTCACCGCGCTTGATGGGAAATTGATGTGATTTCCCCATTGATTGAGGTCTAGGTCACAGCAACACTCTATGTGTGCGCACCGCTTCAACGCCGACCGGCTTACCGGCCATGAGGCAGTGCAGGCGGTTGCCGACCGGTGATCGATGCGACGTTGTCCGCGTCGCCTTCGAGGCGACGATGTAGCGATTCGGTTGCGGCGCTGGCGGTTCGATACCGCCGACACATATGGGTTTTGAACAGGGAGGCTTTGATGGAGATGCTGCTTGCCGGCGAATGGCGCGGCGCGGGTGACGGTGCAACCGAGATGGTGCTGTCCCCGTACGACGGCCGGCCGGTCGGTTCGGTGCCGGTGGCCACGATCGATGACGCCGCGGCGGCCGTCGATGGCGCCGAGGGTGCGGCACGGGTGCAGCGGGAGACCCCGGCGCATGAGCGGGTGGCGGTGCTGCTGCGGGCGGCCGATCTGGCCGATCAGCGCGCCGAGGATATCGCGCAGACGATCAGCGCGGAGACCGGCAAGCCGATCAGCGAGGCGCGCGGCGAGGCGAGTCGCTCCGGTGCGATCATCCGGCTGGCCGCGCACGAGGGCAGCCAGCTGTACGGTTCGACGTTGCCGCTGGATGCGAATCCCGGAACCGGTTTGGAGAAGATCGGTTTCACGTTGCGTCAGCCGTGCGGGATCGTCGTGGCGATCACCCCGTTCAACTACCCGGCGCTGCTGGTGCTGCACAAGATCGCGCCGGCACTGGCCGCGGGTAACGCGGTCGTCCTCAAACCGGCCCGCTCGACACCGCTGACCGCGCTCAAGCTCGCGCAGTGCTTCGCCGACGCCGGGCTGGCGCCGGGTGCGCTGTCGGTGCTGACCGGATCCGGTGCGACACTGGGCGACCGGCTGGTGACCGACCCGCGGGTACGCAAGGTGTCGTTCACCGGCTCGACAGCGACCGGGACACACCTGGCCGCGGTCGCCGGGATCAAGAAACTGTCGCTGGAGCTGGGCGCCTCCTGCCCGGTGATCGTGCTGTCCGACGCCGACATCGAGATGGCCGCATCCGCGGTGGCCGCCGGGGGCTATATCAACGCCGGTCAGGTGTGCATCTCGGTGCAGCGGGTGATCGTCGACGAACGCGTGGAGGCCGACTTCCTCGACGCGCTGGTGCCGAAGGTCGACGCCATCACCCTGGGCGACCCGGCGCGGGAGGACACCCGGTTGGGGTCGCTGATCTCCGAGACCGAGGCCACCCGGGTGGCCTCGGCGATCCAAGTGGCCGGTCAGTCCGGGGCGAAAGTGCTCACCGGCGGCGACCGCGACGGCGCGGTCATCACGCCCGCGGTGGTCGCGGCGGTCGACCCGCAGTCGCCGTTCTCCCGCGACGAATTGTTCGGACCCGCGGTCGCGGTATCCTCGGCCCCCGACATCGCCGCCGCGATCGCGATCGCCAATGACAACGAATACGGCCTGGGCGCAGGCATTTTCACCTCCGACGTGGCGGCGACGGTACGCGCGATGCGCCAGATCGACGCCGGCAACATCCACATCAACTGGACTCCGCTGTGGCGGGCCGACCTGATGCCCTACGGCGGGCTGAAGGGCAGCGGCATCGGCAAGGAAGGTGTCCGCTCGGCTGTCACCGAAATGACCGAAGAAAAGACGATCGTCATCCACGGCCGCCCGTGGTGAACCCCGAAGGAAAACCAGCCATGATCAGCACCTCACACAAGACGGTCCGGCTCACCACCGCCCAGGCCGTTGTGAAATACCTTGCCGCCCAGTACAGCGTCGCCGACGGTGCCCGGCGCCGCCTCGTCCCCGCCGCGCTGGGCATCTTCGGGCACGGAAACGTCGCCGGGTTGGGTCAGGCCCTCGATGAGCTGTCCGACGAATTGCCGTTCATCCAGGGCCGCCACGAGCAGTACGTCGCCCACATCGCCACCGCGTATGCCAAGGCCACCCGTCGACACGCCACCCTCGCGGTCACCGCGTCCATCGGCCCGGGCGCCCTGAACCTGGTCACCGCCGCCGGTTTGGCGACGGTCAACCGGCTGCCCCTGCTGTTACTGCCCGGGGACACCTACGCCACCCGGCACCAGGGCCCGGTGCTGCAACAACTCGAACACG
>JBKOYU010000371.1:0-4010 GCA_046725575.1 Actinomycetota bacterium
GCGCAGCCGTGGGTGGCGAAGTGGCGTGCGAGAATGCAAGGCCGAAGCGCCTACGGCTGGTCGTCTGTTGGAGGTGTCACCTGTGCGTGCCGACGACATGATTGTGCTGCTGGAAGTAGCCCGATGCGGATCACTGGTGGGAGCCGGGGCCGCGTTGGGATTGAACCACTCGACCGTTTCGCGTCGAATCGATGCGCTCGAGAAGGAACTCAACGCAGCGCTCATCACGAGGGCCGTCCATGGCTGCGAGCTGACCGAAGTCGGCCAACTACTGCTCGGCTCCTGCGAGAAGATCGAATCCGCGCTCACCGAGGCACGTGAGTACTCGCGTACCCGACGAGCTGACCAGTTCTTGTCGGGGCTTGTCCGCGTGGCCACCACCGAAGCGTTCGGTGCGTATATCGTCACGCCGGTGCTCGCCGATCTGCACCGCATCAATCCCGAACTGCAGATCGAGATCGTCACTCAGACACGCCTGAGCCCTTACAACTCGGGTGCAGATATCGAAATCGGTGTCGGGGAGCCAGTCGTTAGTCGTCCCGGCGCGGAGAAACTCACCGATTACTCGCTAGGGCTGTATGCCTCGGCCACTTACGGAGCCGAACGAGGTCTGCCGGCTTCGGTAGAGGAACTCAAATCCCATTCCTTGATCTACTACGTGGAAGGCCTTCTGCGAGTAGACGATCTCGATGTGCTGGCAAAGCTCACATCAGCCCGCCATGTTGCGTTCGCTTCGACAAGCGTTCAGGCGCAATGCGTTGCGACGGTGGAGGGTGCTGGCATCGGTCTCTTACCGGCTTTCGTCGGTGACAACGAGCCCACGCTCGAACGAGTTCTGTTTCCCGACGTTCGTCTGGTCCCGCAGTTTTCAGCATGCCTTGCTCCTAGTCGTCTCCGCCGGCCTGCCGCAGTGGCAGTGCTACAAGCGATTCGCGAGGGTGTAGCCGAACGCCAAGCGGAACTCATGCCGGCACCGGGATGACCCGCTTCGACGACCCGGGTGCTGCCTCTGCTCACAATGCAGAGATGCGGCTGCGGGGTCGCTGTCAGCGTCGTCTTGGTAAGCAGATCGCTCGCCTAAGCCGAGAGAGGCTATGGCCGCGCGGAATTCGTCGAATCGAGGGACATTTGTTGTTGCCCGGGGCATATATATATATATATATGAGCAGCAAAGTGATCTGCACTTTCGTTTACTCTAAGAAAGAGGCGGGCAGGCCATCTGCCTGCGCCCTGCTTGACGGACGAGAGGAGCGTTGTCGTGCGCGCAGCAGTTGTAACCGATTTGATCGGGCCCGAAGGGGTCGTGGTTCAAGAGGTGCCCGATCCGACCCCTGGCTCTGGACAGATACTCATTGAGGTTCAGTATGCGGGCATCAGCTTTCCAGACGTCCTCCAGACCCGAGGCCGATATCAGGTGCGCGCAGAGCCCCCGTTTACCCCTGGCTGGGAGATTGCCGGTGTCGTGCGCCATGATTCGGCTGGATTCCGTGCTGGAGATCGTGTGGCGGCGCTGACCTTCATTGGCGGAGTGGCCGAATCGGTGGTCGTCGATACCAACTATGTATTTCCCCTGCCGGAGGCGGTCTCGTTCGCATCTGGCGCCGCGCTGCCCTTGAACTATCTCACCGCGCACTTTGCTTTGGCACGCCGCGCGAAGATTCAGCGGGGTGAAACCGTTCTCGTGCAAGGAGCTGGCGGCGGTGTCGGCACTGCGTCTTGCAACATGGCCGCAGCGCTGGGCGCGACGGTCATCGCCGTCGTGTCTTCGACCGAGAAGGTCGCCGCCGCTGAGGCCGCCGGCGCTCACCACACCGTGCTTGCAGATGGGTTTCTGGCCCAAGTCCGGGAGCTGACTGGTGGGCGTGGTGTCGATGTTGTTGTCGATCCTGTTGGGGGAGAGCGGTTTACAGATTCTCTACGTGCGCTGGCGCGAGAGGGACGGTTGCTGGTCGTCGGTTTTACCGGCGGGCACATTCCTGTTGCCAAAATGAACCGGTTACTGCTCACCAATACGACCATCATGGGGGCGGGGACCAGGGAGTTCTGGAACACCGAACCGGAAGTGCCTCGGCAGCAGTGGGACGAACTTACGCCCCTGCTGATGTCGGGGGCTTTGAATCCCGTCATCAGTCGGGAATTCTCAATTGAGGAGACTGCCGCAGCTTTGCGCACGATCGACGAACGCCTCGCGGTAGGGAAGGTTGTCGTACGTATCCGTTAGCGGATCCCAACGGCGTGAGCCCGCGGCGCCAACGATTGCATCGTTAATCTGTTCCTCGGTGGTTCCCGCACGTACGCACTGATGTAAGCGTACGGCCGCCGGTACTCGTTCGTGTCTTGTTATGTGGTGCGGGTAGATCGGGCGTAACGTGCAGCAGCAGCGAACACGCCACGAGCGCGAGATGCACCGAAGATTGACAAGCTCGCCGTGCCAGAACCGGTGTGGATGCGGTCACTGTGCGCCCTGGGGTGTGCGTGCGTTCGCCTGTCGACGGAGCTCGGCGCGCTGAATCTTCCCGCTTGGAGTCTTAGGAACGGCGTCGATGAAGTGGATTCGGCGGGGAAAGGCGTGTGCAGCGTATTTGCGCTTGACCCAGGTCTGCAGGACCTCGACCAAGTCCTCCGACGGTGCGGTGTTGTCGGCCAAAACCACGTGTGCCTCAACGACTTCGCCGCGAACCGAGTCTGGCGCGGCCACCACTGCACATTCGACGACCGCCGGATGCTTGAGCAGGGTGGATTCGATGTCGAACGGTCCTATGCGGTAGCCGGCCATGAGGATGACGTCATCGTCTCGGGCTGAGAATCGCACAATTCCGTTGTCGTCGATTGAGGCGACGTCACCCGTGAGGTAATACCGACCCCCACTGCAGAATCGGTCTGCGCCGGCACCTCCGACATAATCTTTGAAGGTCATGAAGGGGCTGCCGTCGACGGCGACCGCGAGTCTGCCGTTGGTTCCCGGCGAGGCGGGGACGTCGCGATCATGCTCGAGGACCGCCATCTGCCATCCGGGCAGAGATGTTCCCATTGCGCCGGGTACCACCGGGACCGACAGCGCCGGATGGTGGGGAACTCCGATCGACATGCCCATCTCGGTCTGGCCGAAATGGTCGTGCACTTCCAGTCCCAGTGACGCGCGGGTCCATTCGTTGACCTCCGGGGTCAACGGTTCACCCGCGCTCGATAGTCGACGCAACTTCAGGTCCGCTGGAATGGGGACATCGGCAGCCCGGAGTGCTCGATAGACGGTCGGCGCGGCGGCGTAATCGGTCACACCTAGCTTCTCGAACACCTCCCAGGTTGTTCTCGCCGAGAAACCTCCCTGTTGCAGAGTGGTGGGCACACCGGCCGCGAGCGGGGCGACGACGGCCGTGTACAGGCCGTAAGCCCATCCAGGATCAGCCCCGCACCAAAACGTGCCGTCACCTCCAATGCCTAAACCATATTCGAGGTAGCTCTGCCACCCGGCCACATACTGAACCGGGTGAACCACGCCCTTCGGCTTGCCGGTGGTCCCCGAGGTGAACATATGGACCAACGGGCCGCTCCCACCGACGGCGACCGTCGACACTGTCTCCGGTCGTGCCGTGTTCAACCGGCGGGGCAAACTGCTGGATCCCTCGTCGAGATCTGACACCAGAACCGTCCACGGGCCTTCCGGCGCCTTCGCCACATGGTCACTGTCGGTGATGAGCATTCGTACACCAGCATCTGTCAGCCGCGAGCGGATTCCCTCCGTCGCAAACGCTGTGAACAACGGAACGTAGACCGCACCCACACGCCAAATCCCCAGCACCACCGACACCAGATCAACGCCTTTACCCATGACAGTCGCCACTCGGTCGCCAGCGCCGATGCCCAACTCCATGAGAACAGCGGCAACCCGGCGCGACGACTCAGCCAGATCCCATAGGTGAATGTGGACACGTTGAGGTCGTGGTCGACGGTCCGCAGCGCGACGTTGTGCTGCGGGTGCCGATCGCACAGCAGCCACCCGACGCTGGCTG
>JBKOYU010000823.1:0-2823 GCA_046725575.1 Actinomycetota bacterium
CTGGCTCGACGGGAACCAGCGATCCGCCGCCAGGCCCCAGTTGAACGCGAACCTGCGGGCACCGAAATGCGACCGCACCAGAGCGCGCCGATCCTCGTCGGCGGGCCACTCGACCTCGAACTTGGCCCCCGTCACCAGCCAGCCGGTGGGCAGCTTCTCACCCGGTGAGCCGCTCGCAGCATAGCCGGTAACATCCCCGCTGAATAGGTCGAACAACACCGAGACCGACTCCACCGCCGCCCGGTGTACCTCAAAGTCCTCACCGATGTCGACGTACCGCGACGCCGGCACCGTCCCGTCTTGGCGTGGCTTACCGGGAAGCTGCACGCGACCGGTCAGCTCGGACACCTCGGTGGCCTGTTTGACCGTGCGCATCCCGACAATCATGCGTACTCGCCCGGTTCGCATTGGGCGACGGTCACCGCACGCATCGCCCGATCGCGCGCACCACGCCGACCATACAGCCGCGCACACATGCCGGCGCGTACCTCAATCAAATCATCCACCAAATCATGAGTGGTCTCGCCATCATCGACGAAGACGATCGGGCGGCCCCGAGCAGCCAGCGCAGATGCTCCACCCGAAACGCGCCAGCCGATCTTGATGCTCCATAACGATCACATTGGCAGAAGGGTCCGACAACAACGTCCGGGCCCAACTTCGGGCGCTTCCCACTGAGGTCCGAACCTCGTCAATCACCTCAGCGATTCACTAACAAACGCCCGCACTCACTCACGCGCCTACCCTGCCACAGCCTCCCGGCGACGGCGATGAGCGCTCGCGCGAAGAGCAAAGGACTACGCTGGCTGCCATGACCGACCAGGCTTCCCGGGTGAGTTCGGACGTCGACAACGCCCGTACCGTCGAGACCTTCCTGTACGCGCTGCAGGACGAGGACTTTGCCACGGCCGATTCCGCGCTGGCAGACAACATCGTGTGGCAGAACGTCGGCTGGAAGACCATGCGCGGCCGTGAACGGATCATGAAGCTCCTGCGCCAGGGACAGGGCCGGGTTGGGTTCGAGGTGAAGATCCACCGCATCGCCGCCGAGGGCAATGCTGTGCTGACCGAGCGCGCCGATGCGCTGGTGATCGGCCCGCTGCGCGTGCAATTCTGGGTATGCGGCGTGTTCGAGGTGCACGCGGGACGAATCACGTTGTGGCGTGACTACTTCGACATGTGGGACATCACCAAGGCCATGCTGCGGGGCCTTGCCGCAACGGTGTTCCCGTCTTTGAGGGCGACGCTGTAGTGACCGACGACACGCCCCGCAGCAAGCCGAACCTGTGGCAGTACATCGGCTACTGCTATGGGCGCCGACTGCCCGATTCGATGCGCGACTGGGTGCGCAACGACCTGGCCGGTAAGGGCGCGACGATCCGCACGATGGTTCGCGCGGCGATTCCGGCCCTGCTGGTGCTGTCGCCGTTCTGGTTCATCCCGATGTCGCTCTACCTGCACTTGAGCACGACGTTGCCGATCTTCATCCCGTTCGTGCTCTTCTCGCACGCACTCAACAAGGTCTGGCGTCGCCATCGGCTCCGTCAGCACGGCCTGGACCCCAACCTTGTCGACGAGCTCTCACGCCAGAAGAACGCCCATATTCACCAGGCGTACATCGAGAAGTACGGTCCGCGATCGGGACCGTCCGGCTCACACGACGTCTAGGCCCTGCGCAGGTGGCCGAGTTCGTCGAACGCCTGCGCCCAGCCCATCAGCCGGTCGGTGGCGTTGACCAATTCGTCGCGGTAGCGCTGCTGGGACATCGGCGAGCTCGACATCGAGCCGGTGTTTGCCGCTGACACCAATTGCGCTGCGGCGGTGACCATCTCGTTGTACTGATGGGCGCCGTGGTCCAGCTGCGTGGTGAACGCGGTGATCGTGGGCGCCAGGTGAGATCGCGACTGCGGTGCCGAACTGATGGCCCGCTCCATCGAAACCACCTCGTTGGCGGTCGCCGCCATGGTGGCTGCGGTCTGGTTGGCCGCCGCGGTCAGCTCACGTAGCTCGTCGGCAGGCAGCATGCGGCCACGCTCCATCACGCCGAGCAGGGAGAACAACCCCCGCTCGGAGGCGGCAAGGGCGGCCATCGGTTGACGCGCCGCCGACCCCCACGGCGGCAGCCGCCGGCCGGCACGCCGCGGCGGCGGCAATGGCGAGCCCTTCAGCCACCGGTAGCGAAGGAAAGCCAACGTCGCCAGGAACGCCGCACCGACCGCGATCGGCGCCGGGATGAACAGTGCCCATACCGGGGTGCTCCACGATGCCAGCAGGGCCGTCACGCCCACCCAGAACACACACGACACCGTGAAGAACAGCCCGAGCCGCAGCGCCCACCGTCGTTTGCGCATCAACTTCGCGCGCGGATCGGCTGCGGCATTGAGCTTTTCGGCCAGCACGTTGGCAAATTCGGAAGCGGTGTCTATGCCGTTTTGCAAGCCACGCTGCACCAGCGTGCGCCAAGCCTCTGGTCTACCGGCGCGGGAATTCACTGCCATGCCCTACCAAAGTTATTGCGACAGCGGGTTTTCCGGTGTCGCCTGCTGGTTGGTCGCCGGCGTAGCCGGTGCCGTCGCGGCCGTGCCACCTGCGGGCAGCTGCTCGCCGCGCATAGAGGCGCGGATCTGCTCCAACCGGGAATGCCCTGCCATCTGCACACTGGCCTGCTGCACCTCGAGCATGCGGCCCTGCACCGAATTCTGCGCAAGCTCGGCGGAACCCATCGCACTGGCGTAACGGCGCTCGATCTTGTCACGAACCTCGTCGAGACTCGGCGTGGTACCCGGCGCGGCGATCTCACTCATCGACCGCAGCGAAGCGCTC
>JBKOYU010000694.1:0-4601 GCA_046725575.1 Actinomycetota bacterium
GACATGACCGTCACGACGCCGGCCGCACGCGTCTAAGGCACGCACCGGTGTACAAGGCGCGCCGGAGGAGACGACGTGAATTTAACATAGAATAAATTCGCAGTATAGTAGCCAGCATGACGACTCTCCTCAGCGACGAAGAAGCCATGCTGGTCGATACGGTGAGGGCGTTCATCGACCGCGAGGTGAAGCCGACTGTCCGCGAGGTCGAGCACGCCAACACCTACCCCGAGGCGTGGATCGACCAGATGAAGCGCATCGGCATCTACGGCCTGGCGGTACCCGAGGAGTACGGCGGCTCGCCAGTGTCGACACGCTGCTATGTGCTGGTGACCCAGGAGTTGGCGCGCGGCTGGATGAGCCTGGCCGGTGCAATGGGCGGGCACACCGTCGTCGCGAAATTGCTGGGTCTGTTCGGCACCGACGAACAGAAGCAGAAGTACCTACCGGCGCTGGCGAGTGGCGAGACGCGGGCCACGATGGCGCTCACCGAGCCTGGCGGCGGCTCTGATCTGCAGAACATGACCACCGTCGCCCGCCGCGACGGCGACGAGTTGGTGATCAACGGATCCAAGACCTGGATTTCCAACGCACGGCGCTCCGGTCTGATCGCTGTGTTATGCAAGACCGACCCGCACGCGACCCCGAGGCACACCGGCATCTCGGTGGTGCTCGTCGAACCCGGCCAGGGCCTCACGGTGTCCCGGGATCTTCCCAAGCTGGGATACAAAGGTGTCGAATCCTGCGAGTTGTCCTTCGACGACTGTCGCGTGCCGGAGTCGGCGATCCTCGGCGGTACCCCCGGCAAGGGATTCGGGCAGATGATGAAGGGCTTGGAAACCGGTCGCATCCAAGTCGCCTCCCGCGCGCTCGGCGTTGCGACAGCCGCACTTGAGGATTCGCTGGCTTACGCCCAGCAGCGGGAAAGCTTCGGCCAGCCGATCTGGAAACACCAGGCCGTCGGGCACTATCTGGCCGACATGGCCACCAAGCTCACCGCCGCCCGCCAACTGACCCTGCACGCCGCCGACCGCTACGACAGCGGCGAGCGCGCCGACATGGAGGCGGGCATGGCCAAGCTGTTCGCCTCCGAGGTGGCAATGGAGATCGCACTGAGCGCCGTGCGCATCCACGGCGGCTACGGCTATTCCACCGAGTACGACGTGGAACGCTACTTCCGCGACGCCCCATTGATGATCGTCGGCGAGGGCACCAACGAAATCCAACGCAACGTCATCGCTGGGCAATTGGTAGCCCGCGGCGGTATCTGAGCCGAGCAACACCCACCTACCGATGACCGGTGTCGGGGGGTGGCACTCCTATTATCGAACGATGCCTCGAAAACCGGCGGCCGCCGTCAACGGCGAGTCGAAGTCAGAGCGCACCCGCTCTCGCATCTTGGACGCGGCCGCCCATGTGCTGAGCATCAAGGGGTTCGCCGGAACCCGCCTGACCGATGTGGCCGAGTACGCAGAGTTACAGGCGCCGGCGATCTATTACTACTTCTCGTCACGCGAGGATCTCATCGAAGAGGTGATGTTCCGCGGAATCAGTGACCTACGGGGGTTTCTGCAAGACGCGCTCGACGCGCTACCGCCCGAAACAGCGCCCATGGATCGGATCCTCACCGCCGTAGAAACGCACCTACGGCATGAACTCGAACTCTCCGACTATGCCCGGGCCTCCATCCGCAACTCAGGACAGATCCCGGATCGACTGCGCACCCGCGAGAAGAAGGAACGCTCTGCCTACGACCGCATTTGGCACGGGCTGATGGCCGACGCCGTTGCCGAGGGCCAGATCCGCGACGACCTCGACGCCCGACTCGCTCAAGCCCTCGTGTTGGGCGCACTCAACTGGGCCGCGGAGTGGTGGGACCCGCGCCGCAGCTCCGTCGAGGCCATGATTTTCAACGCACAGGTGTTCGTCCGGCACGGCCTGAGCCCGACCGCGAAACCCCGCAAGCGCGCGGTCAAACCCAAGGCGCGCACCCAGCGCTGAGCAACAGTGGCGCAGCGTTGATCCATCCCGCTTCGGCTCATTTTTGATTCTATGTTAAATTAGAAGCATGACTGAGGCTTACATCGTTGACGCCGTTCGCACCCCCGTGGGTAAGCGCGGCGGAGGGTTCTCCAGCGCGCATCCGGCCGACATGGCCGCCCATGTGATCAAGACCGTGGTCGGTCGCCACGACGTCGATCCGGCGGCGGTCGACGACGTCATCCTGGGGTGCCTGGACCAAATTGGATCGCAGGCCGGCGATATCGCGCGTACCGCCGCGCTGGCCGCCGGTCTGCCCGAGTCGGTGCCGGGAGTGACCATCGACCGTCAATGCGGATCAGCCCAGCAGGCAGTGCATTTCGCCGCACAGGCCGTGATGAGCGGAACCAGCGAGCTGATCGTCGCCGGTGGTGTGCAGAAGATGAGCCAATTTCCGATCCTGAGCGCGTTCGGCGCGGGCGAACCGTACGGCTCCACCGACCCGTGGACCGGATGCGAGGGTTGGCACGCACGCTACGGCGATCAAGAGATCTCGCAATTCCGCGGCGCGGAAATGATTGCCAGGCAATGGAATTTGAGCCGCGAAGACAACGAGCGCTTCGCGCTGACCAGTCACCAGCGCGCCGTGACCGCCATCGCTGAGGGACGCTTCACCAGGGAGATCACCGAATACGCCGGCGTGAGCGTCGACGAGGGCCCGCGGGCCGACACCTCGCTGGAGAAGATGGCGACGCTACCCACCCTCGTCGAAGGCGGCGTACTCACCGCCGCCGCGGCCAGCCAGATCTCCGACGGTGCCGCCGCGTTGCTCATCGCCTCCAAGGATGCCGTCGATCGGTTCGGGCTGACCCCCCGCGCGCGCATTCATCATCTGTCGGTGCGCGGAGCCGACCCGGTCATGATGCTCCACGCACCCATCCCGGCCACGCAGCACGCGCTCAAGCGCACCGGCCTGTCGATCGACGACATCGACGCGGTGGAGATCAACGAGGCATTCGCCCCAGTCGTGCTGGCCTGGCTGGCCGAACTCGGCGCCGACCCGGACAAGGTCAACCCCAACGGCGGAGCCATCGCCCTGGGCCACCCCATCGGCTGCACCGGCGCACGGCTGATGACCTCGCTGCTGCACGAACTGGAACGCACCGGCGGCCGCTACGGCCTACAAACGATGTGCGAGGGCGGCGGCCAGGCTAACGTCACGATCATCGAGCGGCTGTAGATATGCAGCGCGTTCTCTACGAAGCCGATCATGAGGCCTACCGCGAGTCAGTGCGCGAGTTCCTGGCCCGCGAGGTAGCGCCGCATCAGCATGACTGGGATCGCGACCGCTGGATCGACCGCGCAGTGTTCGCCCGCGCCGCCAAGGCCGGAATCTACGCGCTGCAGATCGGCGAACAGTACGGCGGCGCAGGCGAACCCGACTACCGCTACCGGATGATCGTCTGCGAGGAAGTCGCACGCATCAATGCGCTGTCGTTCGGGCTGAGCGTGAGCCTGCAGGACGATCTTGTCTTGCACTACCTGCTCGACCTCACCAATGACGAGCAGAAACAACGCTGGCTACCGGGTTTTGCCGCCGGCGAGCTGATCGGCGCACTGGCAATGACCGAGCCCGGCGCCGGCTCTGATCTGCGGGGCATGCGCACCAGCGCCCGCCGTGACGGGGACACATGGATCCTCAACGGCCAGAAGACATTCATCTCCAGCGGAATCATGGCCGACGTCGTGGTGGTGGCCGCGCGAACAAACCCCGACGGCGGCTCACACGCCTTCAGCCTGTTCGTCGTCGAGCGAGACACCCCCGGCTTCGAGCGCGGCCGCAAGCTCGACAAAATCGGCTTACCAGCCCAAGACACCGCCGAACTCTACTTCCGCGACGCGCAAGTCCCCGCCGCCAACCTGCTCGGCGAGCCGGGCGACGGCCTGCAATACCTGATGAGCCACCTGCCGCGTGAGCGGCTCGGCGTGACCGCCAAGGCGATGGCCACCACACGTGCCATCTTCGACATGACCGTCGAGTACTGCCAGCAGCGCAAGGCATTCGGCGGACCGCTCACCGACAAGCAGCACGTGCGTTTCGAGCTGGCCGAGATGGCCACCGAGATCGACATCGCGCAGGCTTACGTCGACCGTTCGGTGTTGGCCTACAACAGCGGCGAATTGACCCCAGTCGACGCCGCAAAGGGCAAGTGGTACCTCAGTGAACTGCAGAAGCGGGTGATCGACCGCTGCCTGCAGCTGCACGGGGGCTACGGCTATATGACCGAATACTCCGTTGCCCGTGCATATCTCGATACCCGGGTTCAGACCATCTACGGCGGCACGACCGAGATCATGAAAGAGATCATCGGCCACGACCTCGCCGCATCCTGACACAGCAATCCATTTTCAGGCGGCTGCTCGACCGTGGCGGCGTATTCAGTCGCCGATCGAGAGTGCGCCAGTTGGGCAGTTGGACACGGCTTCTTGGGCGGCAAGGAGTTCGCCGCCGGCGGGCGCGCCGTCAAGCACGTGTGACTGGCCGTCGTCCCCGATTTCGAAGACGCTCGGGGCCGTCATCTCGCACAGGCCGATTCCCGTACACTTGGTCCGGTCCACAT
>JBKOYU010000492.1:0-1634 GCA_046725575.1 Actinomycetota bacterium
GGCATACCTGAAGATGATCCTCTGCGAGGACGTCAATAACTGCCGTTCTGGCGGAACGCCTTGACGAGCGTCTTGGGCGCCTGCGCCAGCCACGCCTCGGTGACCAGTTCTTCCAGGTCGGGCACTCCGATCTCCGCGAGCCGGACCAGCACCGCCGGATAGCCGTCAAAGTGCGGGGTGGTGAAGTACACCCCCGGTTCGTCGGCAATCAGCGCGAACTTGACGCCCTCGTCGGCTACGCGGGCGCCGAGGATGTCGCCGTCAGGCGCGTCGTCGCCGAGGGCCTCGTAGTCGGCCTTGCGCAGCGGCCGTTCCCACGCGATCAGCTTCTTGCGCACCCGCCAGTTCCGCGCTGAGGTCTGCGTCGTCTCCGGCAGCTCGCCAGCGATGCGTGCGACGTCGTCCCAGGTGGCCACGCCACGATTGTGCCCCCGCGCCCGACGCCGGATCAGGTCAATTGCTTGCGGAACGCGCGCGCCTCGTTGATGAGCGCCTCCACCCGGTGTCGTTGCGCGCGGTTCTCGAAGACGCCGTCTTCCTTGAAGTAGGTGCCGACGATCGCACCGTCGGCGATCTGAAGCTGGACCGCGACGTTGTCGGCGCGCACGCCCGTGTTCACGAAGACCGGGACGGCGCCGGCCGCGCTTTTCACCGTGCGTAGTGCGGTCGCGTCGGTCGGCGAGCCCGCGGTGGCGCCCGAGACGCAGATCGCATCGGGCAGCGTAGCGAAAACCGTTGTTCGCGTGATCGATTCGAGGTCGCGGTCAGCAAGGTAGGTCGCCGACTCCGGGACGATGTTGAAAAGCAGCTTCACGTCGGATCCGCCTACACGGGCGCGATGGCGGGCAACCTGACCCACATTGGTATTCCACAACCCGAAGTCGCTGGCGTAGACGCCGGTGAAGATCTCTCGTACGAACTGTGCTCCGGTGGCGACGGCTAGATCGATGGAGGCCTGTCCGTCCCACAGCACGTTGACGCCGTACGGAATCCGGATCTCCGGCAACAGTTCGCCGATGATCCTGGCCATCGTGATCGCCGTGATGGGTTCCGTCTTGGTCAGGTACGGCAGGCTGAACTCGTTCGAGATCATCACGCCGTCAACGCCGCCCGACTGGAGCGCATCGAGTTCCTCGCGCGCCCGCGCAACGACCGCGGCGATACCGCCCGCGCTGTCGTAACCGGGGTCTCCCGGCAGCGCCGCCAGGTGCAGCATGGCGATGACGGGCTTCTTCACGCCGAAAACCTCGTCGAGCCAGGTGGTTGTCACGTTGTGCCTTTCTATCTGTGATGGGTCTGCGGATGCGGTCAATCCATGTAGGCGCCGCCGTTGACGGCCAGCGCCTCGCCGGTGACGAAGCGGGCGTCGGCGGACAGCAGGAAGGCGACCGCGCGGGCGACGTCTTCGGGCCGCTCCAGCCGTCCGAGCGGGGTGTCGTCGATCATCATCTGCCGCACCGCTTCCGGTGTCGTGCCGCGCAACTGCGCTTCCCACCCCAGTTCCCGCGACTGCATGGGCGTCTGGACGAATCCGGGGCACACGCAGTTGACGGTGATGCCGTGCTCACCGAGTTCACAGGCCATCGCCTGAGTCAGGCCGACGACGCCGAACTTCGAGGCGACATAGTCGGAGA
>JBKOYU010000470.1:0-3572 GCA_046725575.1 Actinomycetota bacterium
GGCCTGGCCGTTCCGGTCGCGGCGGTGGCGATCACGGTGATGTCGCTGGTGGCGTGGTCACGGACCGGCCACAACTGGTACTGGCCGGTCGCACTCGGCGTGCTGGGGCTGGTGGTGCTGGGCGGCACGATGCTGGCGAAGAATCGCTTCGGCAACATCGACATGGCGGAGAGCCTGTTGGCCGCCGCGGTGCCGGTGTTGGCCGGCGCCGCAGCGTTGGCGGTTCCGCTACCGCGCGGCGTCGATTCCTTGGGGGCACCGCAGATTGCCAGTGCTGGCGCGGTGGTCCTGTTGTTGACGTTGGGGACACGCGGCGGCCCCCGTAAGCGTGCGGAGTTGGCGTCGTTCATGGCGATCACGTCGATCGCGGTGACCGCGGCGGCCATCGCCTACGGATACGGGTGGCAGTACTGGGTGCCGGCCGGGGCCGTCGCTTTCGGGCTGATCGTCGTGACGAACGCGGCCAAGCTGACGGTCGCGGTCGCGCGGATCGCGCTGCCACCCATCCCGGCCCCGGGCGAGACGGTCTCCAACGACGAATTGCTGGATCCGGTGGCAACTTCCGAGGGGATCGACGAGGAATCGTCGACGTGGCAGGCGATCATCGAGTCGGTTCCGGACTCGGCAGCGCGGTTGCACGAACGCAGCCAGTTGGCCAAGCGGTTGTTGATCGGCTTCGTGACCGCGGGCGCGCTGGTCCTGTCGGCCGGCGCGATTGCGGTTGTCGTGCAAGGACATTTCTTCATCCACAGCCTGATCGTCGCCGGCTTGGTTGCGGTCATCTGTGGGTTCCGGTCCCGGCTGTATGCGGAGCGCTGGTGCGCGTGGGCGCTTCTGGCTGCGGCGGTCATCGTGCCGACGGGCGGGATGGTGAGGCTGTGTGTGTGGTATCCGCAGAGCGCGTGGCTGGTGCTGAGCATCTACACCGCGGTCGCGATCATGGCCTTGATCATCGTCGGCGCGACCGAAGGCGTGCGGCGGGTGTCGCCGGTGACGAAGCGGATCCTCGAATTGACCGACGGCGCGGCGATCGCGGCCGTTATTCCGTTGCTGCTGTGGATCGCCAGCGTGTACGACGTCCTGCGCAATCTACGGTTCTAGGTGTCACATCTGATCGGGGCGCTGCAAACCGGCGGTGATCTCCGCGACCGCAGCGTCGATCCGTTCCCTGTCGGACTCGATCGACTGTGTCGCCGCAGCCGTGGCATTCTGCAGGGCTTCGTTGATTCGCTGCTCCACCGTGCGCGCGCCCAGGCGCAGTAGGCCGTCGGAGATAAACGCTCCGGTCAGGTAGTGATGGCCGTTGAGCGTCACCTCGACTGTATCGGATTCGTCTGTGGCGGTGAATGTTTCGCTGTTCATTTTGTGCAGCTGTTCATCCACGATCGACTGCAAGCGCTGCGCATGCTTCAGGACCGCAGCGACTTGCGGATGCATCTCGTCGGTCACGTGGATTCCTTGCCGTCCTGCACATCCCTACGCCGGCGATTGCCGATGACCGCTTCGGTCCACGGACGGTCCTCGGTGTAGAGGTCTTCGTCGGGCGACAGGTCGGGATCCCGCCGCTTTTCCTTGCCCTGGTTTTGGTGTCCGGCTCCGTGCATCGGCGCCATGCCGCCGCCCATCGCACCGCCGGCGGCGGCTCCCGTGGCTGCCGCGGGTGCGACCGACGCCGCGTGCGTTGGCGGTGCGGGAGCGACGGTCTCGGCACTCACCGCTGGCGACAACGGCATCGACGGCGCGCCGCCACCCCCGCCTGCTCCACCACCGCCGGATGCGGCGGGCCTGAGGCTGGGGTCTGTCGGAAGCTTGGGCGCACCCGTCGACGGGCCGCCACCGGGCAATCCGCCAGGCACGCCGCCCGATGGGGCACCGCCCCCAGAAGGTACACCGCCGCCCGAGGGCGCGCCACCGGCCGCCTGCTGAGCCGCCGGCTGTTGGGCCGACACCGGCTGAGCCGCCGGCGAGGGAGCTCCGGTGGGCTGTTGGGGAGCGCCAGTACCGTCGCCCGTCCCGGGCGCACCGTCTCTGTCGGGACCTGGCTGGTGGGGCTGACCAGACGTTCGCGGATCGCCGTTGCCCGAGACCGGCCCGAATGAGGCAGCGCCAGGAGGTGGCTTCGGAACTGCAAGCAGTCCCTTGCCGGTCACGTCGGCGCTGTAAGAGGTGAGCACCTCTTCGGACTTGCGGACCAATTCCGCGTACTTCTCTTGTGCGACATGCAGTGCGATACGGTCCTGGTTCTGGATCGCTTGCTGCATCGCCATCTCGGCCTGCTGGATTTCCTCGACGGTCGGGTGCTCCGCGGCCCACTTATCTTGTGCATCGGCCATGTCCTCGGCCTGTGTCGCGAGGTACTCGTACTGCTCGGCGATCTTGTTCAACCACTCCTGATGCTGACGCAGGGCATTACTGGCCGACTCGGCGGCAGAGCCGTCCCACGTGATGCCGCCGAGTGAGTACATATCGGAAGAGCTGCGTAGAGTGCTCGCGAAACTCCTTGCGTCGCTTGCGTATGTGCGCATCGGCCCGGAATTACCCGAGTGGATGATCTGCGCCGCCGCCTTCGGGTCAATGTAGCCGCCGGTATCCCCGCCCGGCATCGACTCCATCAAAGGCGGTGCCTCGATCGCAGGAATGGGAGGCTGCAGTGGGGGGTTGACCGGAACGGGCTCACTGGGCACAGGCAGTGGTGGGTCATGATCCAGTGCCGCCCGGGTGCGTTCGTCGACGCTCCGATAGACGCCGGCCGCGGTACGCAGCACGGTCGCCAACCGGTCGGCTTCGCGGTTTCCCGACGTGACAAAGCTTCTCAGCGTCTCGGCACCCGCTCGGACCTGAGCCGTCGCCGACTGAACGAAAGTGAGGGCACACGGCGCCGTGGGTGCCGCGGAGCCGTCGTTGACCGCAGTGCCGATGTCGTCGGCCTTCCCCTCTAGCTGTCCGGGCTCGACCCGTACTTGCTCCCCCGAACTCATACTTCCTCCTCAGGACGTCGCCGCGACACCCTGTCCAGCAAACTACTTCTCATTGTTCCAGAGCCATCTGGAAGCGGCTTTCCTCGCGCGGGTTGATCAATCGAATCGGCAGCTGTCGATGGCGCGGCGTGTCGATGAAGTTGTGCCGCAGCACTACCCGGCCGATACCTGGATGCGGACCGAGGTAGGTTGTGGCATTCGGCCACGACACCTTGGCCACCTGCCCGATGCGTCCGTTGACGAATCCGGCGAACTCGCGGAACTGCGGTCCCAGCGTTACCACCGCACCCGCAGCCGCCGATCGCACGACGAACTGTGTGAACAGCCGGGCGTCGCCGAGGTTGATGCTCACGTCGACGTCGTCGAACGGCATGTACACCGGGTAGCGGTCCGCGGTCTCGCCGACCAGCACGCCTGCCGACCCGATCGGCAGCTCGTAGTGACGGTCGCTGACCGGGCTGATGCCCTGCAGTGCCGCACGCTGCCCGCCGAACAGACACGAAAACCCCCGCGGGGTGGACGGATTCGCCAGCGTCGTCAGAAGCACCGTCGTCGTCGGCGCGACACCCGGACGAATGCGAACCCGCGTGATCG
>JBKOYU010000729.1:0-3355 GCA_046725575.1 Actinomycetota bacterium
GGCGAGAGAACTTGGTGAGCGGGTTTCATCGTGGCCACCATGTCGACGATCTGAAAGCGCGCCTGTTGGCTGCTCTTGATGCCTTCTGCCCGGTGATCAGAATCATCGGCATCGCGCCTAGGTGCGCGTAGGCCGCTCCCGTCGCGAGGTTCAACGCACCGGGGCCCAGAGTGCTGATACATACGCCAGGCTGGCCGGTCAGCCGGCCATGGGTGGCGGCCATGAACGCCGCAGACTGCTCATGGCGGGTGACGACGAGCTCAATGCCCGACGTCCGTAGTGATTCGACGGTGTCGAGGTTCTCCTCGCCGGGCACACCGAAGAAGGGCTGCCGTCGGTATCGAATTGTGAGCGCGCGGGCTGGTGATCGGGCCGGGAGGCACGGAAGTCGAAACGGTCCTCGCCGTAGGACTCGCACAACACGATGAAATCCTCCAGTGCGGGTCGCCCGGCGGCCTCCCATCGCGACCGGTGACCGACGCAGAATTGCGAGCGCCCCTGCGTCCACAGCGAGCAGTACGACAACGCGCAGACCGGGTGATCGGGATCGTGTTCGGGGGCGACACTCGCCAACCACGCGTCGCGGTCCGGTTGCCCGGATCGTTCCCAAATCCCTTGGTGCCGAACACACAAACCCCGTCGGGCTCCGCCGAATCGGCATCCCGGGACGACGCAGATCGTCAACTCCTTGCGGCCGAGCCCCGCCGGTGACGCGGTTGCGGCGAACGTGTCGATGTCGGGGCGACGCCGCTCCTTCCAACCGTAGTAGTGGCCCTTGCACAGCCCCCGGGTGCGGGGCTGGCGCACACACCCCGGCACCCGGCATGCGGATGCGTCGAACACCAGCGAGCCGCGATCGGGAACGACAATGTCGGCGCGGAACTCCGGCCGCACCACCGCCATCAGCTTGCCCAGCAGCCCCGGCGCCGCGACCGAGAGCCCGGTAACATCCGCCGCGGTCACCACCGCACCTCCCGCCCGGTAAGAACGCCGGCCTGCTGCAGAGCTCGGCGGGCGTCCTCCACCGACAGGTGACCGTAAATGTCCATGGTGGTCGCGATCGAGGAATGCCCGAGCAGCGTGCTCACCACCTCGATAGGGGTCTTGTTCCGCAACAGCCGCGTGGCGTAGGTATGGCGGCACCAGTGCGGATCGAAGTCGAATCCCACCGTCTTGCGCAGCCGCAGCACCAGGTCATAAACCGCGGCATAGGTCCACGGGTGCCCGAACGCGCCGCCCCAGAGATTGACGAAGATGTAGTCGGAATCGAGGTCACCGTACTCACCGTGCAGATAGTCGGCATACAGCCGGATCAGCTCCGCGCTAACCGGAACCGTGCGGGGTTGTGCCGACTTGGCGCGGGCCGAGTTGTCGTTGACCCGCCGCGTCACGGTCAGCTCACGCTCGGACACCGCCAAATCCTCATGGCGCGCGCCGAGGGCTTCACCAATCCGAATCCCGGTGTCCCACAACAGTGCCCACAAGAATCGATCCCGCAGCCGGGTGCAGGCATCAAGAATCGCCTGCATCTGTGCGGCGGTGATGAGGGTGGGTTGCTTTCGTACCGCAGTCAGCTTCAACACTCGCCGCCGTTCCGGCTTTGCGCCGCTGAGGTGATAGAGGAACGGCTTCCACCCCGATTGTCGCCGCGCCGGCTGCAACTCGGTGACCAGGCTGCCGAGATCGACACCGTGGCGGGCATGGAAGGTGTACAGACCGCTGACCGCCGACAGCTTCCGATTCACCGTCCCGGCCGAGCAGTGATGTTGCGCCGAGGGCAACATCGCCACCCCGCCAGCCCGCCCGGGCGGCGATAACCGCAACCAGGCCACGAACTCGCCGAGATCCTCCAGCCGCACCTCACGCCACTCCAAGTCCCGGACATCCAGGAAGGTGAACCAGTCCTTCAGATCGTGGGCATACGCCTTGATCGTGTTCGGCGACCGCTCGATATCGGTCAAGTACGCCAAATAGCGCTCGATCGGCTCCACCGGCCCGCCGTCGCCGAGGACGGTCCAGGAGTCAAGCGACGAGCCCGACGTCAGCACCCGCTGCACAAGCATCGAACCTCCGAGAAGTCTGCGTAATGGACAGCAGTAGATAACCACCTCCACCACGCAGATCCCGGCTGCCCATTCCCGCGTGTTGCACGTCGTGGACACCATCACGGAGGCTCGAGAGAACTTGCACGAACTTCGCATCCCAGCCATCTTCGATCAAATGCGTGGCATACGAACGGCGTAGCGAGTGCATATCCAGCCCAGCCAGGAACTCGAGATCATTGCAGTACCGGCGGAACCGTCGCAGCAACGTGTTTTCGGCGACCAGCGCGCCGCGCTCGCTGGGGAACAAATCAAGCCCGTCATCCAGGCACGGTTTGCCGTGGCCCAACCAGTCGGTGATCACCTCGGGAGTCCAGTTGAAGACGGTGAGGACGCCGCGCCGATTGGGTGGGGACCCTTTCTTCGCCTTACCGTAACGGATCTGCACGACACCGTAACGGCCGAACTCCCGGGCATGCGGATTACCGGAGAAATCCACCGTCTGCAGATGGCGCAATTCGTTGAACCGCCATATGCGTAGGCGACCTTAAACATCGTCACGTCCCGATAGGCCGGCAGCCAGCCCTTGCGTCCCGACGCCGCGATCAGCGCAACCTGGTCGTCGGCGTGGTCAAAGAAATCCTGCAACTCCCGCTTGGTGAAGGCCCGCTTCGCCGGGGACTGCTCATTGTCTTGAACATGGGTGGCGGTGTTCCATTCAAAGAACACCTGAGCGGGGTGGCTGCCAAATCGCTGTTCACAGACTCGATCCCAACCGTAGTCGGGATCGCTGACATAAGAGCAGAACATCCGCAACGCATTCTGGTAACCCCGCACCGTCGACGGCTTTCGCCGCTTCACCGAACGCAGATCACTGAAGAACTCCTCCACCATCGCCGGCGTCCACGTCCACGGGAATTCATTGGTGTGCTCGATGAAGCGCTCGACAAGCCGCACTCGCCCCGCGATCGTGTCACAATCCAAGTTGCGACACAGTTGCTGATTACGCCAACCCTCGAGCATCTCGTTGACCGTCTGGGCCTCCGGATGCAACACCGGAACCGAACCGACCACATACACGCGACCGCTGTTATCGACCGGCAAAACAGCCTCCCGACTCGTCTCATCCAATGCATCATTGAATCAGCCAATGAATCATTACCACATCGCTGCAGGTAGGCGCGTCACATTCGACGCGATTCGCGCCGGCGTGTCGGCGCTAGGCCATGGGGGGCGCCCTGAGACCTATCGCACGTGAGCCCAAATCCCCAAATCAACAACAGTTTTCGTCACCAAAGCTGGGTGGCCAGCAA
>JBKOYU010000874.1:0-3597 GCA_046725575.1 Actinomycetota bacterium
GTGTTGGGAGGCTGACCTTTTCGGTTACCTGTTCAGGCTGCTCCGTCGCCGTCATGAATCGTCGATGCATCCACTTGCAGTAGCAAGAAGCGTATGCGACAGCTCATGAGCCGCAATGCCGATTCCGGGATTTGGCTAGAGATCGGACAGGATCTGCTGCCGCTTGGCGTTGTACTCGTCGTCGGAGATCGCGCCGGTGGCGCGCAACGTTTCCAGTTCTTGGAGACGGTGTGCGGTGGTCGGCTCGGGCGGCGCCGCCACATACGGTGCAGTCGGCGCTGCGGCTGGGGCAGCAGTCGCCGGTGCCTGTTGCGCCGCAGCCGCCCGCCGGACCACAGCCTGCACCTGCGCACGGGCCGCCGGGTTGGAGCGCAGGTCGATCATGTTCTTCATGCCGATGCCGTTGGCCTTGAGGATCTGCAGGATCTCCATCAGCGGGACGGCCTGCCCGCTCAGGTCGTAGGTCTTGTTGTCCTCGGCGATGGTGAAGTTCGCAGGCATCACGCCGGCGACCAAAGCGCTTCGCTCCCAGTCGATTTGGTACTCATTTGTGGCGGGATCGACGAGCGCGACCAGTTTGCGGTTGGTGATCATGGGCAGCCGGGTGATGGACGCGATCACCCGGTCCTGCGTGGCGAAGGGCGTGATGCCGGGGCCGGAGATCTGCAAGTCGATTTTCACCAGCGGCTGCTCGTTGATGCGGGTACCCGTCTCGTGGATCCCCACGACCTGCGCCAGCGCCAGGACGCCCCTCTGCTCGAGGGCCTGTGACTTGGCGTCAGACTTTGCGCTGAAGTTCGCCAGCGCGAGCGCGATGAGCACGTCGGCGGCAGTGATGAGAAGGCCGACCCAGAACATCCACTTCAGCAGGCCGCTCTGGCCCGTCGCGAAGTAGACCCCCAAAAAGATGGGACCGACGAGGCCGCCACAGATGAGCACCATGATCTGAGACTTGATGTACCGCCCTAACATCTGCCACGCTCCTGTCGTTTGCCAGCTTCGCGTGTCAGATTAGCGCCAATCCGGCGGTTGTGAGCCGTATCGTCGGGCGGTGACCACGACAGAAGAACCTGTGCGTTCCCGGTGGATCCTCGTCGCCGTGCCGATGGCGCTGTTCTGCGTGCAAATCGACTACTTCGCCATGAATCTCGCGTTGCCGCGAATGGCTTTCGACCTGAACAGCACCGCAACAGACCTGCAATGGGTGATCAGCGTGTACATGCTCGCGCTGGGCGCATTCATGGTGCCCGCAGGCCGCATCGGCGATATCTTCGGCCGCCGACGTGCGCTCTTGGCCGGCATCGCGTTGTTCGGTTTGTCGTCCGCGCTGTGTGCGCTGGCGCCGTCGGCGACACTCATCATCGCCTTCCGCGCCCTGCAGGGCGTTGGCGCGGCGCTGATCTTTCCGGTTTCTGTGAGTGTGCTGACAAACGCCTTCCCCTCTGTGCGTGCCAGTCATGCGATCGGGTTGGCTTACGGCATAGCGGGATTGGGCAACGCGGCGGGCCCGCTAATCGGTGGGCTGCTCACCGAGACGGTCGGCTGGCGGTGGATATTCTGGCTGAACATACCGCTCACGCTCGTCGCGCTGGCCATCGGAGGATGGAGCATCACCGAATCCTTCGACGAATCGATGCCGCGTCGGATCGACGTCACTGGGCTGGCGCTCATCACAGTCGGAATTGGCTTGTTCACGTTGACATTTGATCGGGCGCCGTCCTGGGGTTGGGTGTCGGCGCCGACGGTCATCGCGTTCGCCTGCTCGCTCGCAGCGCTCGCTGTGTTCGTCATCGTCGAGAAGCGTGTGCGGTGGCCACTCGTGGATCTGTCGCTCGTCCGGAACCCACGGTTCACGGTGTTGGTCATCGCAGGCACCATCGCGAACATCGCCTACGGCGTGACGATCTTCCTGTCGACGATGTACCTGCAGCAGGTGCGCGGCCTCGACCCGTTGACGGCGGGCCTGGTTTTCCTTGGGCCATCGGCGGGCGCCGCGCTCGGCGGCGTGCTGGCGGGTCGGCTGGCGGCCAGTCGGCCGCCAGTGCTAGTGATGGGTCTGACGTGTGTCGTGGGCGCGGTGTCATTGGCCGCGCTGGCGGGATCGCACACGTGGGTCGTCTACCTGCCGGCGCTGAGCGCGTGCGGGTTAACGCTGGGGTTGGTCTACGCGTTCACGACGGTCGCGACGCAGGCCGTCGTGCGCCCCGAGCGCGCGGGCGAGGCCGCGGGGGTCACGCTGACCGCGTTGGTCACGCTTGCCGGTGTCGGTGTCGCGGCGTCGGGAACGGTGCTGGAGATGCTTCAGCGCGCCGGAATGTCGCCGGCGGGTGCGGTCGACGCCATCGTCGCGGTGCTGGCGGCGCTACTGCTGCCCGCCGGTGTGGTGGTGCTGGTGATCGCGCGGGCATCCAACTCGGGCACCTGATGCGCCGTCGGTGCGGGCCCGAGGAGTTGGTACACCGGCGTCGTCCAGGTATATCCCCCGCTGGTGCTGCGGGCATAGCTCGTATGGACGGCGACCGCGGCCGGCGTCACCTCTTCGGCGTCGGGGTCGTAGTCGCAGACCGCGTCACCGTAATCGCACACGCTGATCGTGCGGCTTCCGATGGACAGCGGCAGCTCGGCTGGAGCATGCGCCAAGATGGGCCAGTCCTGAGCGACGCCCAAGCGCTTGCCGGGCACCGCAGTGGCCGAGCCCATGCTGATCACATTGTCGTCGGGTAGCCGGTCGCCGTCGGCAATCAACAGCGCTGCGGCCACGTTGGGGCTCTCGGCGAGGGCTTGCAGGTTGCGGTGCACCACCATCCCGCCCTGCGAGTAACCCGCCAACACCACCTTGGTCGCCGGGCAGCGCTGAGCGAACGACGCGTACTGCGCACCGAGGGCGGCCGTCCCGGCGTCCACACTGCTCATGAAGCCACCCCAGCCCAGCAGGTCACCGTCGGCGGGTACCGCCACCGCGGGGTACTCGACCGCCTCAGCGGTGATGGTGCGGCCATCGGCCTGCAGCAGCCGCGCAAGGTCGCGGTAGGACTGGAACGTCACTCGGCCCATTCCGCCATCCGCGGTCGGATCCACCCGCTCACCCGAGCCGGCGGCGCCGATCCAATGGACGTCGGGGCAGCCGGGATCCGCGTTTGCGGTACCGGCGGTGAGACCAACGAATGCGGCACCAGCCACCGCTGCGGCGCTGGCCAACGTAGTGATACGACGGAACATGAGACCCCAACCCTTCTTGGCCCTACCAGGGCATTCGGGGGTTAAATCGCCTCAGTCGTCACATGTGTTACAGCAGTTGACATGCGAAAGCGGCGCCCACCCTGAGGTGAGCGCCGCTTCGCGACAGAGTCAGATCACTTGATGATCTTGGTGACCCGGCCGGCGCCGACGGTACGGCCGCCCTCGCGGATCGCGAACCGCAGGCCCTCGTCCATGGCGACGGGCTGGATCAGCTTTACCGAGATGTCGGTGTTGTCACCGGGCATCACCATCTCGGTGCCCTCCGGCAGCGTCACCACACCGGTCACGTCGGTGGTGCGGAAGTAGAACTGCGGACGGTAGTTGTTGAAGAACGGCGTGTGCCGGCCGCCCTCGTCC
>JBKOYU010000254.1:0-6698 GCA_046725575.1 Actinomycetota bacterium
CGTCTCCACGCTACTTGCTGGGCGGACGCGGCACCTTCATCGCCAGCTGCATCACCGGTTGCGGTACGCGACCCGGATGGCCAGGGCGGCGTTGGCGGCCCGAGTTCCAGCTCAACGGTCCACCTGACGGCTCGAGATCGATGTGCAGGGTGGTTTGCCATCGGCGGTGCCCAGCGCGTGCGCGATGACAATGCGCTGGATCTCGCTGGTGCCTTCAAAGATGGTGTACAGCTTGGCATCTCGGTACCATGTCTGCACCGGAGAGTCTTTGACGTAACCCCAGCAGCCCATCGTCTGAACGGCACGCTGTGTCGTCCTGACGGCGACTTCGCTGGCGGCCAGCTTGGACATCGAGCCTTCGCCGCGACCGAACGGGACGCCGGTCGCGGCCATCCACGACGCCCGCCAGGTCAGCAGCCAAGCGATGTCGGAGTTGTCGGGGGTGGTTCGTAGGCTCTTGACATGGCTGAGGGCCGGTTTCGTCGCGCGTCCGGATGGGCGAAGTCGCTGCGACTGCATGTGGTGTGGTGCCCCAGGTACCGGGGTATCGAGCAGCAGTGGGATGCGGTGCTGGCGTGAGGAGGTCGTATAAATTCCGGTTGCGACCGACGCCTCGCCAGCACGTGGCGTTGGCGGCGTGTGTGGAGTCGCACCGGGAGCTCTACAACGCGGCGCTGAGGAGCGTCGGGACGCGTGGCGGCATTCCCGCACTCCCATCAGTTACGGGGATCAGTCGGCGCAGTTGAGCGAGATCCGCTCGCTGCGTGGCGATGTGGCGGTCTGGTCGTTTTCGTCGCAGCAGGCCACGTTGCATGCTGCGGCGGGCCAAACCCGTTCCCGACCCCGATAACCCCGGGCAGTACCTGCCCAACGGGGCGGCCGCCAAGACCGGGCTCAATAAACCTCGAGCAGCCGCCTCCTCGAGCACCGGCCACGGAAACTCCTGGCGCTGGTCGTACTCGAGCGCGACGGGGCGGACGCACTTCACGGCGAGTTCGTGTGTGCGTCGAGCGAGGTCGTGCTGCGCGGCGGTGGGCGTGATGTCGAAGCTCATGGAGTATTCGAGTAGCCGGACACAGTGATCGCAAAACACCGGGTCATTGGGGGAGGACACTGAGGTCGGTGAAACTCGCGGCTCTGAATCTTCGGCAGCGCGACGGCGTCACATGCGGACCGACCGTCGCGGTGGTGGCGGGCGCACTACTGGATCCGGGCCAACGGGCCGAACTGTCCGACCCGGCTTGGTTCGCCGGCGAACAGGCGCGGGTGCACGCTGAGGTGAACCGGGTCTGGCCGCGCCGGCTGGGCACCACGCCGACGGGGATGGCGCGTGCGCTTACCGGGCATAGCGCGGCGTCGGGCATTCGCTACCGGTGGCGGCTGTTTCGCGGTCGGCGGGACACGTTGTCCGATGTGCGGAGGGCGGTGGAAGCGAGCCGGCCGGTCGCGATGTTGATCGGCCGGTTCATCCCGCGGCACTGGGTGCTGATCGTCGAGGCCAACGCGGTCCGCTGGCAGTGCTACGAGCCGTCGTCGGGGGAGGTGCGCTCGGTGGAGGTCGACGCGGTGCGGCGGTCCCGGCTGACTGGGTTGGGCTATCCGCGGCCGTTCGCGTTCGTGCTTCCGAGAACGTCGACGCGATCGGCGACGAGTTGATCGTGCGGTGTGTTGGACGCTTTGAGGCCGGCGACCACACCCGTCCGGTTGCGTTCGGGTTGGTTCTGCGACATCTTCGCCTTGCCTTCGACTTTCGAGATCACGAGCTCCACGCCCACGATCGCGCGTAGCTGTGCGCGTGTGTAGCGTTCCGGCGCATCGGTGACCTGCCACGGCTCGGTGCGGCGCTGCTCGTGCCGATTCGTCAGCATCGTGACGAGGTTGAGCACCCAGTCCTCATCGTCGTGTGCGACCAGCCGTCCGTAGACGTTGAGGACCTCGTAGTTCCACGTCGGCACCACCTTGCCGGTTTCGGCCTTGGTCGCGTAGAAGCTGGGCGATATGTAGGCCTGCGGGCCGGAGAAGATGGCCACCGACTCGCGGCCGTCGGCGTGCCAGTGCGGGTTGGCCCGCGACACATGACCGATGAGCGAGCGCCCGTCGTAGAGCAGGGGCAGCGGCGTGACCAGGAAGCCTGACGCGTCGTGGGTGACCAGATGCGCGAAGCCGGCCTGGGCGAGAGCGGCCTCGGTTTCGTCGTCGGAGAGGGCGAACTGTCGGGGTATGTACATGGCATCTTCAGCGTAGGGCGATCGCCGACTGAATTTTCTGTTCGAACGTATGCTCGAACAGTGGGTGAGCTCCAGTCGATCGGCTACAACGGGCAGCCCGTACAACAGGCGTTCCGACGGGTGGACCCGCCGGCGGCGGTGCTGGTCGACCTCGCCGCGCTGTTTCCCCGCGAGCCGCATCGCACCGGCGGCTACAACCCCGCTGGCCTGCAGATGCACTCGGTCGTCGAAGGTCGGCTCACCTGCTGGGGCATCTGCGAGCAGGGCTACTGGTGGGGCTTGGTCACCTACGACATCGCATACGGGCCCCGCCGCAAGTCGGTGACGCACTGGATCCCGGCATGGATGCTCAAGCGGAAAACCGACTAGGCGCAGCGCTCAGCGCCTCGGCTATTCGTCTCTGTGCTTCGCCGGGTGATATTCGCAGCCGCCTGGACAGCACATCTGCCCACGACGTGCCGCCGAACATCGCGGGGTCGCCTTGAGCGATCAGCTGCCCAATCAGCCGCCGGTCGAGAGCGGCAATCTTCTTGTCGATTTCTCCCAGCCGCTTGAGAAGTGCAGTCTTCTCCGGGCGCGTCAGTGCTTCCAACGGAAGCGAGGCAAGTTCTCGGTAGCTTGCTTCGGCGGCATCGAGAGCCGCAATGATCTGTTGTTTACTCGAACTCATGTTCGAATGGTATCGCCGCGATCCGACACATGACGGAATTTATCCACAGGCCGAGAGCATGAAGTCCGCGCAGCGCTCGCCGAGCATGACCGTCGGGGCATTCGTGTTGGCACGCGGGATGCGCGGCAGTGCGGACGCGTGGCCAAGCCTGGTGCCGAACGAATGTGCGCGACGGCGTCCATGAGGTTGCTCGTCAGCATGCTGCTGCGGCGAATAAGCCAGCGCGGCAACCACTTTGGATTGCGTGCGCCGTGCTCCACCGCTGTCCTTTCCACACCGTCACCGGCGAGATCGCGGCGCCGTCGAGGTCCGGTCCGCTGACGACCCGGAGTGAAACCTCGTCGGGCTCGGCCGTTCTCGTCACCCGCATCGGTCCCGATTCGATCCGACGGAACACGTGCCAGCCGTCGGCCGCGCTCTGCGTCTGCCATTCGGCGTCAGCGAGGTCGTGACAGAGCCTCAGCAGTTCCAACCGTTCGCGTCGCAATGCGCCGACCGGATCAGTGGCCACCCGTGCACCTTACAGTAAGACACTCGATTGGCTGGGCCGCATGGCCCGTCGCTAGTGTTGTCGGATGGCCAGAAAGTATGCGACCGCCGACGTGGTCAGCCTGCCCGAACTACTCGAGTTCATCCGGCCGCGACATCGCATGGTGCTCACCACATTTCGGTCGGATGGCTCGCTGCAGAGCTCGCCGGTGTCGGGCGGGGTCGACGACGCTGGTCGCATCGTGATCGCCAGCTACCCGCAGCGCGCCAAATCAGTCAACATCCGTCGCACGCCGCAGGCCAGCGTCGTGGTCCTTTCCGACGAATTCCACGACGCCTACGCGCAGGTCGACGGCGACGCCGAGGTAATCGACCTGCCCGACGCGGTCGAGCCGTTGGTCGACTACTACCGGTCCGTCGCCGGCGAACACCCAGACTGGGCAGAGTACCGGCAGGCGATGGTTGACCAGGTCAAGTGCCTGATCCGCATCACTCCGCGGCGGTGGGGCCCGGTGGCCACCGGCGGGTTCGCTCCGCAATAGAGCTACCAGGGGCCGTCGAGGTCGAGCGTCATCGAGCCGGCGGGGTCGGCGCGGAACTTCCCGGTGCCCGCCACCTTCGCCAACTCCTCCGTGCCCGACGCGACGCGCAGCTCGGCCGTTGCAACGCCGTCGCGGTACTCGCCGTCGTGAATCAGCACCACGCTCCCGTTCTTGCCGCCGATCGTGCCGGCAAAGCGTTCGACGCCGACAAACAGCGCACTCTTGTCCGGCGAATAGGCCATTAGCCACTTCGTCGTAGACGTGCCTTTGATGTCGCCGTCGTAGCGCTTCGCTACCAGCGCCTCGGTTAGTTTCGTCGCCTCATCGCCATCTTCGAACGGTGTTTCGTCCCAGCTGGCGATCTCGAAACGGGCCTCGATATGTCTGCTCATGGCAGTCGAGTACCCCAGACGAGAGGTCGGGAATCGATGGCCGAACAGGACCGTCTGTGCAGTCTGTGGTAGTCAGAGCAAGGCGGACGCGTTGCGTCCGCTAGCACGTCAAACTATAGTCTGGACACATGTCCAGAGGGTTCGGAGTTTCTGCGTGACACTATTTGTCCAGCTCACCGGCCCTCGGTCTTCCGGCTGCTGCGCGTCTTCGTGAGCTGACCATGCGCATCGCCTTGTTGTCCTACCGGAGCAAGACCCATTGCGGCGGCCAGGGGGTCTACGTCCGCCATCTGTCCCGCGGGCTTGTCGAGCTCGGCCATGACGTCGAGGTGTTCTCCGGGCAGCCCTACCCCGAGGTGGTCGACCCGTGGGTGCGGCTGACCAAGGTGCCGAGCCTCGACCTGTACCGCGAGCCGGATCCCTTTCGCATTCCGCGGCCCAGCGAGATTCGTGACCGCATCGACATGCTCGAACTGCTGACGACATGGACGGCCGGCTTCCCTGAGCCGCGCACCTTCACGATGCGTGCCGCCCGGCTGCTGGCCGAGCGCCGAGAGGACTTCGACGTCGTCCACGACAACCAGAGCCTCGGCACCGGCCTGTTGACGATCGCCGAGCTGGGTCTGCCGGTAGTGGCGACCGTGCACCATCCGATCACCCGCGACCGGGTCCTCGACGTGGCGGCCGCGCGGTGGTGGAGAAAGCCACTGGTCCGGCGCTGGTATGGGTTCGCCGAGATGCAGAAGAAGGTGGCCCGCCAGATCCCCGAGCTGCTGACCGTCTCGTCGACGTCGGCCGCCGACATCGCAGAGGACTTCGCTGTGTCGCCGAGTCAGCTGCACGTCGTTCCGCTCGGTGTGGACACGGCGCTGTTCAAGCCGGCCGAGCGACGGGTCCGCAACCGCATCATCGCGATCGCCAGTGCCGACGTGCCGCTCAAGGGCGTCAGCCATCTGCTGCACGCGGTCGCCCGGCTGCGCATCGAACGCGATCTTGAATTGCAGCTCGTCGCCAAGCTCGAGCCCAACGGGCCGACCGAGAAGCTGATCGCCGAATTGGGCATCTCAGACATCGTGCACAGTTCCAGCGGGCTGACCGACTCCGAGGTGGCCGATCTGCTTGCATCGGCCGAAATCGCATGCATCCCTTCGCTCTACGAAGGCTTCTCGTTGCCTGCAGTCGAGGCGATGGCCAGCGGCACGCCGATCGTCGCGAGCCGTGCCGGTGCGCTGCCCGAGGTGGTCGGCGCTGACGGTGAATGCGCACGCCTGGTCCGGCCGGCAGACGTCGACGAGTTGACCCGCGTGCTAGGCGAATTGCTCGACTCGCCGCAGGAGCTGCGCCGTCTCGGTGCCGCGGGGCGCCGGCGCGCGCTCGAGGTGTTCAGTTGGGAATCCGTTGCAGCGCAGACCGTGGCGGTTTATGAGCGGGCAATGGCCAAGTGCTGACCGTCGACTTCGACCGGCTGGGTGTCGGTGCCGGCACGAAGGTGATCGATGTGGGCTGCGGCGCGGGCCGACATTCCTTTGAGGCCTACCGTCGCGGCGCCGACGTCATCGCGTTCGACCAGAACGCCTCCGATCTCAACGATGTCGACGAGATCCTGCAGGCGATGAAGGACCAGGGCGAGGCGCCCGCATCGGCGCTGGCCGAGGCGGTCAAGGGTGACGCACTCGACTTGCCTTACGCCGACGGCACTTTCGATTGTGTCATCGCGTCGGAGATCCTCGAGCACGTCCCCGAGGATGACCGGGCCATTGCGGAGCTGGTTCGGGTGTTGAAACCAGGTGGCTCGCTGGCGATCACGGTCCCCCGTTGGTTGCCCGAGAAGGTGTGCTGGATGTTCTCCGACGAGTACCACGCCAACGAGGGCGGCCACATCCGCATCTATCACGCCGATGCCCTGCGTGACAAGGTGTTGTCCCATGGCCTGCGCCCGACGCACACGCATCATGCGCATGCCCTGCATTCGCCGTTCTGGTGGCTGAAATGTGCTGTGGGACCGTCGAAGAACGATCACCCCGCGGTCGTGGCCTACCACAAGCTGCTGGTGTGGGACATGGTCGCGCAGCCGTGGATCACCCGCACCGCGGAATCCTTACTGAACCCGCTGATCGGCAAGAGCGTGGCGCTGTACTTCAGGAAGCCGGTGGTGCCCGTTGCTGGCTCCTGACGTGCCCGGCGTGCCCGGCGTGTTGTCGCCGGCGCAGTGCCGCCAGACCGCGCAGTCGATTGCCGCAACGCAGGAATCCTCCGGTGCCATCCCGTGGTTCGACGGCGGCCACACCGATCCGTGGGATCACGTGGAGAACGCGATGGCGCTCACCGTCGCCGGGCTGCTGGAGCCGGCTCGGGCGGCGTTCGACTGGTGCCGACG
>JBKOYU010000893.1:0-4331 GCA_046725575.1 Actinomycetota bacterium
GGTGCCTGTTCGCAGATCTGCGCGGGGGTGCGGCCCCACCACGCCGACGGCAGGCCCTTGAAGCGCCAGTCGATGACCTCGTCGGCCAAGGCGGCTACCGCAGCGGCGTTGATCGGAGCGGCCATGCGTTCATTTAAGCTCGCAGGTCGTGACCTCACCTGATCAGCCCGACTCCGAGTCCGATGTTCCCGAGCAGTTCCGGATCCGTCAGGCCAAGCGAGAACGGCTGCTTGCCGAGGGTCGTGAGCCCTACCCGGTCGAGGTTGACCGCACCCACACATTGGCGGAGCTTCGGCAGGCGTATCCAGACCTGGCCGCCAACACCGAGACGGGCCAGATTGTCGGCGTTGCCGGCCGGGTGATGTTCGCGCGCAACTCCGGAAAGCTCTGTTTCGCGACGCTGCAGGAAGGCGACGGGACCCAGCTACAGGCGATGATCAGCCTCAACGGCGTCGGACAGGAATCGCTGGAAGCCTGGAAGGCAGACGTCGACCTCGGCGACATCGTTTATGTGCATGGCGAGGTGATCAGTTCCCGGCGCGGGGAACTATCTGTGCTTGCCGATTGCTGGCAAATTATTTCCAAAGCATTGCGCCCGCTTCCCGTCGCGCATAAAGAGATGAGCGAAGAGTCCCGTGTCCGGCAGCGCTATGTCGATCTGATCGTTCGGCCCGAGGCCCGCGCGGTTGCCCGCCAACGGGTGGCGGTGGTGCGCGCGGTGCGCTCCGCGCTGGAGCGGCGCGGCTTTCTGGAAGTCGAGACGCCAATGCTGCAGACACTGGCAGGTGGCGCGGCCGCCCGTCCGTTCGTAACGCACTCCAATGCGCTCGACGCCGATCTGTACCTTCGTATCGCCCCGGAGCTTTTCCTAAAGCGTTGCTTGGTAGGCGGTTTCGAGAGGGTCTTCGAGTTGAATCGGGTGTTCCGAAACGAAGGCGCGGATTGGAACCATTCACCAGAATTCGCGATGCTGGAGACATATCAGGCCTACGGCACGTACGACGATTCCGCCGTCATGACGCGGGAGATTATTCAGGAGGTCGCCGACGAGGCGATCGGCACCAGAAAGCTGCCATTGCCGGATGGCACTATCTACGACGTGGACGGTGAATGGGAGACGATGCAAATGTATCCGTCTCTGTCTGCGGCGCTCGGTGAAGAGATCACCCCGCAGACGCCGACTGATCGGTTATGGGAGATCGCCGATCGGCTCGGTGTAGAGATTCCGCGCGATCGTGGTTACGGGCATGGGAAATTGATCGAGGAACTATGGGAGCACACGGTCGGTAACAAGCTTTGGGCGCCGACCTTTGTGCGTGATTTTCCGGTGGAGACGACCCCGCTGACCCGCTCACACCGCAGCGTCGAGGGCGTCACCGAAAAGTGGGATCTCTACGTCCGGCGTATCGAGTTGTCCACCGGCTACTCCGAGCTCATCGACCCCGTTATCCAACGCGAAAGGTTCGAAGCCCAGGCTCGCGCAGCTGCCGCAGGCGACGACGAGGCTATGGCACTCGATGAAGATTTTTTGGCCGCTTTGGAGTATGCGATGCCGCCATCTACTGGCACCGGAATGGGTATCGATCGGTTGTTGATGGTATTGACGGGACTGTCGATTCGAGAGACAGTTTTGTTCCCGATTGTGCGTCGGCATAGCAACTGATCTGCTTCGATTCAGAACTTGTTGAATGGTGTGCGTTTATATGGCACATTGGTGCCGGAGGGTCGAGGTCTAAACTATCGATCTAGGTGCTCAAGCAGAAGGGCAGTGTGGGCTAATGGCGAAGAAAGTGACCGTCACGTTGGTCGATGATTTCGACGGTGAAGGTGCCGCCGATGAGACGGTCGAATTCGGGCTCGACGGGGTGAGCTATGAGATCGACCTTTCTTCCAAGAATGCCGCAAAGCTTCGAAACGACTTGAAGCAATGGGTAGAGGCCGGCAGGCGGGTCGGCGGCCGCCGGCGCGGGCGTTCGGCCGGATCGGGCCGTGGACGGGCGGCAATCGATCGCGAACAAAGCGCCGCAATCCGCGAATGGGCACGCCGCAACGGGCACAACGTTTCCACCCGGGGCCGCATCCCCGCCGACATCATCGACGCATTCCACGCGGCAACGTAATAGGCAGTTGCCCGAACACGGAGCCCCTCAGCCGGCGACATCAATGACGGCCTGCGAACACCGCCGCTAACTGCTTTCGCTAGCGGCGAACTCGCCGCGTCTGAAGTTCGGAAACGTATTCTCCAGCGGGGGCGTTGCTATGTGCAGCGCCGGGTACAGGACCTTGGCGCCTACAGCCGCCACTACGTCGCTCATTGGACAGGACCAGCAGGCAGCGCAGCGGCGGCGGTCGCCCACTAGACTTGGGTGACGGGTACGGCGTGCTAGCGCGGTGCCTATTTGATGGAGAGCAGGTAACCACCGATGTTTGAGAGATTTACCGACCGTGCCCGCAGGGTCGTCGTCCTGGCTCAAGAAGAGGCCCGGATGCTCAACCACAACTACATCGGGACCGAGCACATCCTGTTGGGACTTATTCACGAGGGTGAGGGCGTAGCGGCCAAGTCACTGGAGTCGCTGGGCATCTCGCTCGAAGGCGTTCGCAGCCAGGTCGAGGAGATCATCGGCCAGGGCCAGCAGGCGCCGTCCGGTCACATACCGTTCACCCCGCGCGCCAAAAAGGTGCTGGAGCTGAGCCTGCGCGAGGCGCTACAGCTCGGCCACAACTACATCGGCACCGAGCACATTCTGCTCGGCCTGATCCGCGAGGGTGAGGGCGTGGCCGCCCAAGTTCTGGTGAAGCTGGGCGCCGAGCTGACGCGCGTGCGCCAGCAGGTCATCCAGCTGCTGAGCGGCTACCAGGGCAAGGAGACCGCGGAGGCCGGCACCGGCGGCCGCGGCGGCGAGGCGGGCAACCCGTCCACCTCGCTGGTGCTCGACCAGTTCGGCCGCAACCTGACCGCGGCCGCGATGGAGGGCAAGCTCGACCCGGTCATCGGTCGCGAGAAGGAAATCGAGCGGGTCATGCAGGTGCTGTCCCGCCGTACCAAGAACAACCCGGTGCTGATCGGCGAGCCCGGCGTCGGCAAGACCGCCGTCGTCGAGGGCCTGGCGCAGGCGATCGTGCACGGCGAGGTCCCGGAGACACTGAAGGACAAGCAGCTCTACACGCTTGACCTCGGTTCGCTGGTCGCCGGCTCGAGGTACCGCGGTGACTTTGAAGAGCGCCTGAAGAAGGTGCTCAAGGAGATCAACACCCGCGGCGACATCATCCTGTTCATCGACGAGCTGCACACGCTGGTCGGTGCGGGTGCCGCCGAGGGCGCGATCGACGCCGCGAGCATCCTCAAGCCGAAGCTGGCCCGAGGCGAGCTGCAGACCATCGGCGCCACCACGCTCGACGAGTACCGAAAGTACATCGAGAAGGACGCCGCGCTGGAGCGCCGATTCCAGCCGGTGCAGGTCGGCGAGCCGACCGTCCAGCACACCATCGAGATCCTCAAGGGTCTGCGCGATCGCTACGAGGCGCACCACCGTGTGTCGATCACCGACACCGCGATAGTGGCGGCGGCCACCCTGGCTGACCGCTACATCAACGACCGTTTCCTGCCGGACAAGGCGATCGACCTGATCGACGAGGCCGGGGCCCGGATGCGGATCCGCCGGATGACCGCGCCGCCAGACCTTCGTGACTTCGACGAGAAGATCGCCGAGGCACGCCGCGAGAAGGAGTCCGCGATCGACGCGCAGGACTTCGAAAAGGCGGCAAGCCTGCGCGACAAGGAGAAGCAACTGGTCGCACGGCGCGCCGAGCGCGAGAAGCAGTGGCGCTCGGGTGATCTCGACGTGGTCGCCGAGGTCGACGACGAGCAGATCGCCGAGGTGCTGGGCAACTGGACCGGCATCCCCGTGTTCAAGCTGACCGAGGAGGAAACCACTCGGCTGCTGCGCATGGAGGAGGAGATCCACAAGCGGATCATCGGCCAGGAAGACGCCGTCACGGCCGTCTCCAAGGCGATCCGGCGCACCCGCGCCGGGCTGAAGGATCCGCGGCGCCCGTCGGGCTCGTTCATCTTCGCCGGCCCGTCCGGCGTCGGTAAGACGGAGCTGTCCAAGGCGCTCGCGGAGTTCCTGTTCGGCGACCAGGACGCGCTCATCCAGATAGACATGGGCGAGTTCCACGACCGCTTCACCGCCTCGCGGCTGTTCGGTGCCCCTCCGGGCTACGTCGGCTACGAGGAGGGCGGCCAGCTGACCGAGAAGGTGCGGCGCAAGCCGTTCTCGGTGGTTCTGTTCGACGAGATCGAGAAGGCGCACCAGGAGATCTACAAC
>JBKOYU010000013.1:0-6600 GCA_046725575.1 Actinomycetota bacterium
TGCTCCTCGATGCGGTCCGACGGTGCGGCGGTGGGTGTAGCCACGGTTTCTCCCTTGACATCGCTGTCGTACCCGTTTTCATGATCCTTTCACCGCACCAAACGGAGTTGGGGCGATTCCCAGGTTTCAATTCGGTTATGACCCGCGGTCGTAGAAGGCCCGCACGGTGTCGATCGTGTCGGCCTCAGCTGGGCTTTTGTCGTCGCGGTAGCGCAAAACGCGCGCGAATCGCAATGCCATACCGCCGGGGTAGCGCGACGAGCCCTGTACACCGTCGAACGCGATCTCGACCACCTGCTCGGGTCGTAATTTGACGACATAGCCGTCTGTCGGACCGTCGGCCAGTTCCATGAACCGGGTGGTCTGCCACTCCAGCATTGCGTCCGTCATCCCCTTGAAAGTCTTGCCGAGCATGACGAATCCGCCCGTCGCCGGGTCCCGTGCACCGAGATGGATGTTCGACAGCTTGCCGGTGCGACGGCCGGAGCCCCATTCGACGCCCAGCACGACCAAGTCGAGGGTGTGTACCGGCTTGACCTTCAGCCAGCCCGCGCCACGCCGGCCCGCCTCGTACGGCGCGGACAGTGACTTCGCCATCACCCCTTCGTGTCCTGCGGCGAGTGTGACGTCGAGAAAGCGTTGCGCGGCGTCGGCGTCGTCGGTGATCAATCGATCGACGCGATGCGCCTTCGGCACGATTGCGTCCAGGGCGGCGACTCGATCGCTGGTCGGCCGGTCCAGCAGGTCTTCGCCGTCCAGATGCAGCAGGTCGAACACGAACACCGACAACGGCTGCGACGCCTGGGCGGCGGCGATGTCGACGGACCGCCCGAATCGCGAAGCCGTGACTTGGAACCGATGCGGACGCCCATCGGGGCGCAGGGCGATCGCTTCGGCATCGGCGATCAGATCCGTCACCGGCAACGCCAGCGTGGCCTCGACCACCTCCGGCAAACGTGTGGTGACGTCGTCGAGGCTGCGGGTGTAGACCGACACCGCATCGCCCGCACGGTGGATCTGCACTCGCGCGCCATCCAGCTTGGCCTCGAAAACCGCTGTCCCGCCGAGGCGTTCGAGCGCCTCGCTGACACCGGTCGCGGTTTGGGCGAGCATCGGGCCCACCGGCTGTCCGACCTTGAGGGTGAACTGGTCGAGCGCAGCCGCGTCGCCGGTTAGCGCGGCGGCCGCGACGGCAGGCAAGTCGCCGCCGAGCATCGCCGCGCGCCGCACCACCGGCGCGGCGATGTCCGCCGCCTTCGCCACCGCGTCTGCCATCACCCCGACCAGGGCGCCTTGGCGAAGCTCGCCGCCGAGCAGGCGGCGCAGAAAGGTCTGCTCGGGTTCGGTGGCCGCCGCGAACAATGCGTTGACGAGTTCGGCGCGCCGCCCCTGCGAACCCTTCCCGGCGACCTGACCGATCTCGCTGAACGCGGCATCGACCTGCAGCACGGTCAGCGACGGCTCGTCCGCCGGGGACGGCAACGAACGCAGCGCCGCCCAACCGACCCCGATCTGCCGTTGCGGCAGTTCCCCGGACAGCCAGGACACGACGACGGCGACCAGCTTCGAGTCGTCCTCGCCGCCTGCGCGGCGCAGCAGGTCGGCGATGCGGGCGATCTTGGCCAGCCGCGCGGAGGTCGCGCCGACTTCGGCCGACGCGTCGGCGACATCAATGAGCTGCACAATCCCAGCCTGGCACGGCCTTCAGACATCTCCGAGCAGGTCGCTGAGCACGGCCGCCTCGGCCCGCAGGGCGGTGGCGCGTTCGGTGTGGCTTGTATCGATCTGACTGGCGGCGGCGAGCCGTTCGTCGATCTCGCCCTGCACCAACTCGCGGATCTGCGCGTCGGACAACTCACGCCGCGCCACCTCGGCGGCGCCAAGCCCGACCACGCCGCCGGCGATCTTCCCGCTCGATGGAGCATCCAGCCGCGCGCCGTCCGGTGTCTCGGCGTTGTCGATCGCGCTCAATGCAGAACGCAGCGCCGAGACGCGCATGGCATCCCGGTCCTTGCGGGCGGGGAGCAGCGCTTCGCGGAGCCTGGCCCGCCAAAGAGTTGCGTGCGACATGGCACGCCAACCTAGGCGCGAGCGACCGCTTTTGCACATGAATTTCCGGCGTGTCGGCGTGCAGACGCGGTCACTCGCGGTGGGGGTCCCCCCAGCTTTGCGAGGGGGAGCTATTTGACCGCGAACGACACCGTGTGCCAGCCGGTGGCGCCGTCGGGGACCGGGGGCGCCTGATCGGATGTCTGAACCGCTCCGGTGTTGTCCGTGGCCCGCACTGTGATGGTGTGCAAACCGGGTTGGGTGGCCTGCCAGTTGATGCTCCACAGCCGCCAGGTGTCATTGGAGTAGCCGGCGCCGAGATCGGCGGGCTGCCAGTCGCCCTCATCGATGCGGACCTCGACGGCGCGCACGCCACGGTTCTGCGCCCAGGCGACGCCGCCGAATGTCACGGGTCCCCGGGCGACGTCTTGCCCGCTGCGGGGCACGTCGATGCGGGATTCCGTCTTGATCGGCCCGCGTGGCGACCAGCCCAGCCGCGTCCAATACGCCTCCGCGCGATCGAACCGGGTCAACTCCAAATCGACGACCCACTTGGTGGCCGACACATAGCCGTACAACCCGGGGACCACCAGCCGTGCGGGGTAGCCGTGCTCGGTCGGCAACGGCTCGCCGTTCATCCCGACCGCCAGCAGTGAACCGCGGTCGTCGGTGAGGGCCTCGACGGGTGTACCCGCAGTGAACCCGTCGATCGACATCGACAGCACCATGCCGGCATCCGGATGGACGCCGGCCTCGGCCAGCAGATCGCGCACCCGATATCCCGTCCACGCGGCGTTCGAAATGAGGTCGCCGCCAACGGGATTCGACACACACGTCAGCGTCACCAGCTTCTGGACGACCTCGAACCGCTCCAGATCCTCGAAGCGGTAGGTGATCTCGCGGTCCACCATGCCGTGGATCTTCAGCTGCCAGTCCGCCCGGCTCAGCTGCGGCACGCTCAGCGCGGTGTCGATCCGGTAGAAGTCCGCGTTGCTGGTGACAAACGACGGCAGCGCAACGTCTTTGGGCTGCACGGTCGGCGGCACGGGCGGGGCGCCGACATCGATCCGCGGCAGCACGTACGCGTCGCGATCACCCGACACCGACGACAGCATGCGCGACAGCACGACCCCAGCGACGCCGCTGAGCGCGCCCGCGCCGAGAAAACCCAGCATCGCCAACGACAGTCGGCGCCCGCGGTCGGGGGAGTCCGGGGTGTCGGCCTGCTCCGGCTCGTCGGTGAACCGCCCGGAGGTGAGCAGCCGCAGCACGGCGACGCCGCACACAGTGCCGACGACGGTGGGCACGATGTCGACCGTCGTCGCGCCCGCACGCGAGAGCACGGCCCCACACCCCACGATCCCGGCGACGACGATCGCGGCGCTACCCACCGGGGTCCGGCGCGTTTCCCATCTCGCGGTCACCGCGGCGGCCACGGCGATCACCGCGAGCACGAGGAGCGACAACGCGAGTTTGTCGGCCGTGCCGAACGTCTGGATCGCCCACTCTTTGATCGGCCCGGGTGTCAGGTCGATGACGGCGGAGCCGACCGCCGTGCGGGCGTCGGCCTGCGGCCCGAACGCGACGGCGACTAGCTGGGTGACGCCGAGCGCGACGGCGGCCGCGGCGATGCCGGCCAGCATCCGCGTTTCGCGCGCCGGTTCGGACATAGCCAAAACCTACCTGCGAGCCGCGCCGCAGGACCTTACGAAGTCGTGACGGCTCCGAACCCCTCCGGGGACCTACCCGAAAGCCTTACCGAATGCGCAATGAGATATGTTCCTTGGCGGTCCCACCACAGTCTTTTGATAAGGGAGCTAGATGGAGATCGAGGGCAAGAAGGCCGTCATCGTCGGTGGTGCGTCGGGCTTCGGACGGGCAACCGCCGAGTCGCTCGCCAAGCGTGGCGCGAGCGTTGCGGTGCTGGACCGTCCGCAGTCGAAGGGCGCGGAGGTCGCCGACGCGATCGGCGGCACGTTCCACGAGGTCGACGTCACCGACTTCGCCGGCACCGAGCAGGTGTTGCAGCAGGCGGTTGACGGGCTCGGCGGACTGCACATCGCGGTGACCACCGCCGGCGGCGGCATTGGCGAGCGCACCATCAAGAAGGATGGGCCGCACAGCCTGGACTCCTTCCGCGCGCACAGGCCGTCACGATTCTCGGCGGCGCAGGCGTCGAAGGCTGCCATGACGAGTTGATCCAGGCGGCGACGACGCTCAACGCACCGATCGTGCATGCGTTGCGCGGCAAGGAGTTCATCGAGTACGACAACCCGTTCGACGTCGGCATGACCGGGCTTCTGGGCTTCGCCTCGGGATACAAGGCGATCAAGGAGGCCGACGCGCTGCTGCTGCTGGGCACCGACTTCCCGTATCAGCAGTTCTATCCCGACAACGCCAAAATCGGAAATCTGGGGAGTTGGGCAAAAGACCGGGTCGCCGCCCGACACCAGCAGCGTCAAGATCAATGGCGATGCCTCAGACCCGGTGAACAAACTGGTAGTCCAGGCGATCGCCGATCTCGAGCAGTACTGGGGAAGACAATTCCCTGACCTCTATCAAAAGGACTTCGAGCCGATCACCGGCGGCTACTACGCCGTCTATCCCTCCAGCGATCCCCCACCGCCGTGCGCCAGCGACGCGAGTGACGTTGCAGGCAATGCGTTCTACTGCTCGACGAAGGATGTCGTGGCGTGGGACGCCGAGGGCTTGTTGCCCGAACTCAAGGACAAGTTCGGCGATTTCGTCATCCCGGTCGTGATGGCGACGTCGGCGAGCTCCTTTCCGCACTCGGTCAGCGAATACGTTGTGCGCCCGTCGATTTCGTCCCGCTCGATGACACCGGCACGGGTCAGCGACTTCAGCCGGTTAGACAGCGGCGCAGCCGACATCTTCGGCACTCCGCGGCGCAGATCGTTGAAGTGTCTGCTGCCCAGCAAGAGTTCTCGTACGACGAGCATCGTCCAGCGCTCGTCGAGCAGCTCCATCGCCTTGGCCACCGGACAGAACTGGCCGTATCCAGACATCTGACTACCTCCCCGGTCCGCGCCTACCGCAACATCGAGGACGATGCGGACCGGATCGCGGCGCTGGACGCGGACATCGAGCGGGTCGGCGACGGCTTCCTGAAGGGCGGTAACACCATGGAATGGGAGTACTTGCTCCTCACGGCACGCAAGGCCTGACACCATGTCGGCATGCCCGACGACGCGCAGCGACTCCCGACCCTGAGCGACGACGACCAGGCTGCGCTGCAGCGATGGGTGCGACAGCAGGGTCTCGGGTCCGAGGTCACCAGTGTCGAGCCGCTGACCGGCGGAACACAGAACATCGTGGTGCGGCTGCGCGTCGACGGGCGTCCGATGGTGTTGCGGCGGCCGCCGGTTCATCCGCGGCCCACGAGCGACAAGACCATGCTGCGGGAGATCGCGGCGCTGCGCACCCTCGCGGGGACGCCTGTGCCTCATCCCGGCTTCATCGCCGGCTGCGACGACCTCGACGTGCTCGGCGTGGTGTTCTACCTGATGGAGGAGGTCGACGGCTTCAACCCCGGCGACACCATGGACGAGGCGTACGTCCGCAACGCCGACTGGCGCCATCAGGTCGGCCTGTCGTACGCAGGTAGCCTCGCCCAGCTCGGCAACGTCAAGTGGGAGGGCAGTCCGCTGGCGGAGCTCAAGCGGCCGGGCTCGTTTCTCGAACGCCAAGTTCCGCAGTTTCTGCGCCTCCTGGAAAGCTATCGGCACGAGCGTTATTCGCCCGAATCGCTGGCGGTCACCGAGTTGGCGGAGTGGCTGGAAGCCAATCGGCCTCAAGATGGGAAGCCGGGCATCATGCACGGCGACCCGCATCTGAGCAACGTGCTGCTCCGGCGCGACAAGCCCGAGTTGGCCGCGTTCGTCGACTGGGAGATGTGCACCGTCGGCGACCCGCTGCTGGACTTGGGTTGGATGTTGATCTGTTGGCCGCTGGAGACCAACACGATCACCGCCGGTGGTCAGTTTGCCGCGCTGGGCGGGCTGGCCAGCCGGCGCGAGTTGCTCGACGCGTACCTGGCGGCCGGCGGTCGCGAAACGTCAAGTCTCGATTGGTATGTCGCAATGGCGTGTTTCAAGCTGGGCATCGTCATCGAGGGCACCTGGTCGCGCTACCTGGTAGGGCAGGCAAGCAGAGACGCAGGGGAGCGGCTGCATTCCAACGCGCAGAATCTGATCGACATCGGCACCCGAGTGGCTAAGGGCGACAACCCTTTCGAGTGAGGACGCCGACTCTGGTGGCCAAATAGCGCACCGCGAGCTGGTAGCCGAGGACGCCTGCGCCCGCGATCACCACGTCTGCGACGGTGGAGACATATGAATGGTGACGAAACGCTTCCCTGCGCTGGATGTTTGTCAGGTGCACCTCGGCGACGGGCAGGTCGACCGCCGCGAGGGCGTCGGCGATCGCGATCGAGGTGTGGGTGAACGCTCCCGGATTGATCACCACCCCGCAGCAGTCGAGCCGGGATTCCTGAATCGAATCGATCAGCACGCCTTCGTGATTGCTCTGCAC
>JBKOYU010000473.1:0-3134 GCA_046725575.1 Actinomycetota bacterium
CGGTGATGGCGCGGCACCGTGACGCCACCCGGCTGCGCTACGTCGACCCGTTCCGCAACCAGGTGGAGCGGTTGGGTCGCATCGTGTTCGGCGACAGCTTCGAAATCGAGATCGACAGCGCGCTGCGGATCTGCAGCCGGACACTGGCGGGCCGCACCGTTCCGTATGGGTCGCTGTCGGGCGGTGCGAAGGAGCAGATGGGCATCGTCGCACGGTTGGCAGGCGCGGTCTTGGTGGCCAGGGAGGACAGCGTTCCGGTGGTCATCGACGACGCGCTCGGCTTCACCGACCCCGATCGGCTGATCAAGATGGGCGCGGTGTTCAACGCCGTCGGTGGCGACGGGCAGGTGATCGTGTTGACGTGCAGCCCGGAACGCTACGCCGGCGTGGCCGGTGCGCACCACATCAAGCTGACCGCCTAACCAGCCAAAACTCGCCGTCTTGGCCCGCGAAGGGTGGCGCGGATATGAATTCTGTAACTGTGCACCCGGGTGTGGCTGCAACTTCCACGGGTTTCCGACGTCTTCGGACGGCAGCTGCGAGGACATCATCGAGGGATCGTGCGGCGACGTCGACCTGTCCGGGGTGAAGGCGATCGCGGTGATCGATTGGCCGAAGGCGATTCACGACGGAAACGGCAAGACGGTGTTCATCGTCGCGCCCGAGACCACCGATGACCAGATCCAGTGTCTGTCTCAGATCTATACCGGCCAGCTCGGCGGAGACCCGTGGGGCATCCTCGGCACGACCTTCGAGGTCGTCGGGCTGGTGAAGGCGCCGATCAGTTTCGACGGCGCTGGCGTGACGGCGACGATGACGGCCGAGGGCGTCGGGCGCGCCACGGGCGATAACTTCAAGAATCCGGTGACCGGCGAGCCGCACCAGGCCCAGATCGTCCTGCCTGACGGCTTCATTTGGACGAAGGGCGAATGCGGAATCGGAACGTTCCAGGTCGAAGCTGAGGGAATTCGCCTCGACTTCACCGACACCAACTGGATCTTCTACGAATTCGACTGGTCGAACGACTGACTCCTAAGCGACCAGCAGGCCGGGGTCGCCCGATAGTGCGAAGACACCGCGCATTGTCTCGATCGTGTCGGCGTCCCCGTCGAACTTCACGCGGCGCAACGCAGCCTTGCGCTCGGCGGCCGTCGCACCGAGGCGGGCGGCGATCAGGTCGGCCGCCGTCGCGGTCACAGTCACGACCGGAGGACCCTGCGCGGCAGTCAGCCCCGCGCGGTCAACGGCGAATTCGAAGCGGCGATCGTCGATCTCGACGCGGTAGGAGGTGTTCAGGCCGCCGGCGGTGCCGGGATCGAAGGCCAGCAGGATGCCGGCGAGGAACCCGTTCAGCGGCGTCAGCGCGCTTTCGTCGGGCACGACCATGTCGAGCCCGAATGTCGCGATGGCCTTCATCACCGGCAGCACCTTGCGTCAGCCCGTCTCGCTGAGCGTGTACACCGTCCGCGCGACGGGTGGCGGCAGATCCTCGCGATCGACCAGACCGGCGTCTTCGAGCTCGCGGAGCCGGTCGGCCAGCAGGTTGGTGGCGATGCCGGGCAGCTGTGCGCGCAGGTCACCGTAGCGGCGGGGGCCGCCGATGAGTTCCCGCAGGATCAGCAGCGTCCATCGCTCGCCGAGCACGTCGAGGCCCTTAGGGATAGGGCAGTTCTGCTGGTAACTCCTGGGCACGGGAATAACTCTACCATCCAGACAAGTATTCAGTCATACGACTTGAAAAACTTATCTGAGAGGTTTACGGTCATGTCCATGAGTATCCGAACACCAATCTTCCGCGATCATCCGATCGCCGCGCTTGCCTTCATCTGCCTGAGCGTCTTCGTCGTCAGCGTCGACGCCACCATCGTCAACGTCGCACTGCCCACACTGTCGCGAGAACTCGATGCCGACACTGCGCAGCTGCAGTGGATCGTCGACGCCTACACGCTGGTCATGGCCGGTCTAATGCTGTCGATGGGCAGCCTCAGCGACCGCTTCGGCCGACGGGGCTGGCTCAGCGCCGGGCTCGCCCTCTTTGCGATCACATCTGTCTATGCCGCGCAGGTGGACTCGGCGGACGCCCTGATCTGGGCGCGCGCAGCGATGGGCGTCGGTGCCGCGGTGATATTCCCGGCGACGCTCTCGCTGATCACCAACATCTTCGTCGATCCCGTCAAGCGGGCGAAGGCGATCGGGCTGTGGGCGGCGATGGTGGGCGTCGGCGTGGCCGCAGGGCCGATCTCCGGTGGCTGGCTGCTCGAACACTTTTCTTGGGGCTCAGTATTCATGGTCAACGTGCCGGTGGCCGCGGTGGCCATCGTCGGTGGCGTCCTGTTCGTCCCGACATCGCGCGACCCTGCGGCACCGCCGGTCGACCTGACCGGCTTGATCCTGTCCTCGATCGGCATCACCGCGGTGGTCTACACCGTCATCGAGGCGCCCAACTGGGGATGGGGCAGCGTCCGTACCGCAGTCGGCTTCGCGTTCGGTGTCGTCGTGCTCACCGTCTTCGCCCTGTGGGAGCGGCGCACCCCGCATCCGATGCTCGACGTGTCGGTATTCGCCAACCGCCGGTTCTCGGGCGGCAGCCTGGCGGTGACCGCCGGCTTCTTGACGTTGTTCGGATTCATCTTCGTCATCACCCAGTACTTCCAATTCATCAAGAACTACAGCGCATTTGAGACCGGAGTGCGCCTGCTGCCGGTCGCCATCTCGATCGCCGTCGCGAGCATCGTCGGACCGCGCATCGTGGAACGGATCGGCACGACGGCCGTGGTCGCGGGCGGTTTGGTCACCTTCGCGGCGGGGCTTGCGTGGGCTTCGACCGCCGACGCCGCGACGCCGTACATCCAAATTGCCTTGCAGATGGTGCTTCTCGGCGGCGGACTGGGGCTGACCACGGCGCCGGCCACCGAGTCGATCATGGGCTCGCTGTCCGCAGACAAGGCCGGCGTCGGCTCGGCCGTCAACGACACCACCCGCGAACTCGGCGGCACGCTCGGCGTCGCGATCGTCGGCAGCGTGTTTGCCTCCATCTACTCGAGTCGCCTGGACGGCAACGCGACGGTGTCTGCGCTACCTGCGCAGGTGCGCGCCACGATGGACAGGTCAATGGCCGCGGCGCAACAGGTCAT
>JBKOYU010000394.1:0-1962 GCA_046725575.1 Actinomycetota bacterium
CCCCCGCGTTCCCGATTGCAACCCGGGTGCTCATGGATAATGGCAATTATCCATGAAATAGGCGGGAAAGTACTGGCGCACAGCATGATTGGGTTCACTATAGCGTCACAGTGACGTGTCGACCGTATGCCAGCCATAGCCCAACGCGCCGAAACCATAAGCCTGTGGTGGTGGTTGCGTTTGGCGCTGGCAAGGATCCTGCTGGGTCACCGACGGCCACGACGCGGGCGCAATCTGGTCGTCTCGGTGTGCATCGCGATTCATGTCGCCATCACCGATACCGGCTTAGGTTGACCATAGGGTAGCTTATCGGTACGCGGACGTACCATGCATTGCTACGGATGATCCTGACGCCGGCCGTCGAAGTCGACGAAAGAGCATTCCGGCCCACGGTCCGGCCGGTACAGGCGCGCGTCACACGTTACTGGCGGAGTGCACGTATTCCGAACGTGCACTATTTGTGTAAACGACCGACCATCCTCCGCCGCCCCTCCCCGGGGAGATGCCATCAGTTGGGCAATTCCTCACGCCCATTTTCTGCTCTGAGGTTAGGACACGCGAGTAAATTAACGCTACGTTCGTGGTTTCTGGCTTACTCTATGTGATGTGGTGACGGCCGCCGATCGTGAAAGCGAGGTGTCGCGCAAGTTCGCGCTGCTGGCGCCGGTGCTCGATGAGCGGCAACGCAGGCTGTGGATGGCGGTGGAGGCCGGTGAGGCCGGTCGGGGCGGAATCACGATGGTGGCGAAGGCGACCGGCGCGGCACGCTCCACCGTGACCCGTGGGGTGGACGAACTCGACAGCGGCGCAACCGATTCCGGTCGGATTCGGCGCGCGGGTGCGGGGCGCAAGCGAGCCGAGACGGTGGATACGGAATTGGCGGTTGCGCTGGAGCGGCTCGTCGACCCGGATACGCGTGGTGACCCGGAGTCGCCGCTGCGGTGGACGATCAAGTCGACGCGGCAGCTGTCGTCGGCGTTGACCGACCAGGGTCATCGGTGCAGCGAATGGCTGGTGCGGCGGCTGTTGCACGAGGCCGGTTACAGCCTGCAGGGCGCGGCCAAGCAGATCGAGGGCACCCAGCACCCCGATCGCGACGCCCAGTTCCGCTACGTCAACAACCAAGTGCGCGAGCATCATTCGGCTGGGCAGCCGGTGATCAGCGTGGACACCAAGAAGAAGGAACTCGTCGGGCAGTACAAGAACGGCGGCACCCAGTGGCGGCCCAGCGGAAACCCGCAGCGGGTGAACACGCACGACTTCCCGGACAAGCAGCTGGGCAAGGCGATCCCGTACGGGGTCTACGACATCGGCGCCGACTCCGGCTGGGTGTCCGTCGGCGCCGATCACGATACTGCCGCATTCGCGGTGGCCACCATCCGTCGCTGGTGGCAGGCCGTCGGCGCGGACCGTTACCCGCACACCGACAAGCTGCTGATCACCGCCGACGCCGGGGGCTCCAACGGCTATCGCACCCGGCTGTGGAAGACCGAACTCGCCGCGCTGACCGCCGAAACCGGGCTCGCGATCACGGTCTGCCACTTCCCGCCCGGCACCTCCAAATGGAACAAGATCGAGCACCGGCTCTTCAGCCACATCTCCTCGAACTGGAGCGGCGAGACCCTGACCAGCCACGAAGTCGTGGTCAACCTGATCGCCGCCACCACCACTCGCACCGGGCTGACCGTGCAAACCGAACTCGACCACGCCGAGTACCCCAAGGGAATCAAGATCAGCGACAAGCAGATCCGCGAACTGGAGACCCGCGCCATCACCCGGCACGACTGGCACGGCGAATGGAACTACACCATCACCGGCCCTCCTCCGGACCCATAGCTGCTCAATTTGCGCGTGTTATTTCCTCGCAACCGCTTAGTGTTGCCGGATCTCGCGATACCTCCGGTCCGTCTGATCGGCTTTCGCGGACCACTCGAACAGATAGCGACGTCGATTGCGCTGGCT
>JBKOYU010000848.1:0-2150 GCA_046725575.1 Actinomycetota bacterium
CGGCGTAACCGACTACTCCTTCGACGAGGCTTGGCGGCACTATCGTTTCGCGGCCGCGTATTTCGTGGTGGCGTTCCAGGTCCCGCTTTCGGTGGTGAGGGGCATGGTGCTGAACGGCACGGTCGATGACGTGCTCGAGCAGGCCGCAGAATGGCGCGACCACGGCGTGCGCTACATCGTGGTGGTGAACTTTGGACCGATGCAGCCGAGTCTGCGGACTGGCCTCGCCACGCTCCCGCCGTTCAACAAGGTGTTCCGCGGCCTCAAGCGCATGTGATTTCGGCGCGCAAACGATCGCTGAGCGAGCGTACGCGCGCCGAAACCGCTCCTTTATGGCGTGATCACGGTGCGGGACACCGGTTCTGCGGCCGCCTGCCGGCTGTAGATTCCGCGCTGCAGCGCCAACAGGAGCGCGTCGCGGGTCTCCTCCGGATCGATGAGATCGTCGAAGCCGAGATGGCTCGCCGAGCGGAACGATGCCTCCACCTCCATCTTCCGCAGCTTGGACTCCACGTCCTCGGCGGCGTGGGAGCTGCCCGCCAGGGTCGTGAAGTCCTCGGCGCCGACCATCACTGGTGAACCGTTGATGAGGCCTGAGCCGGCGACGATCCCGTCGGCCGCGATGTCACCGCCGACAAGTGTGCCGAACTCGCGGAACGAGCCCTTGTCGAGAAGGTGCTCGAGGCGCGCGCGGGCGTCGAGCTTGCCCTTGCCGTGGTGCTTGGCGAGCCGCTCCGTCCCACCCATCGGATGAGCGTGTCGACGTCGGCGGGATAGCTCGTCGAGCGTGTCCCCCCAGTCCTCGGCCTTGGTCATGCGCCACTCCTGTCGTCAGAAGGCGATCGTCGCACCGGCATGTTCACGTTGACCATACTGAATTGCTTACTGTAGCGTCTACGATCATGGGTAGCGACGCCGGTCTGCTAGATCGGGAGCGGAATCCAGATCCCGAAGAACCAGAAGCCCCATTGGTTGAAGCCGGGATCCCACACCGGTTGCTCCTGAAAGCCCCAGTAATTGATCGGCGACGGGGGTGGCCCCCACGGATCTGGTAACGGTCCATCCCACGCAGGCGGCGGTGGTGCGCCCCAGCCCCAGGGCGGCAGGTCGTTACCCCACGGGGCACCGTGGAATCGACCGCGCCAGTCGTTATCACCTGGGTTCCATGGCGGCCGCCAATCATGGTTGTCGGGTCCGCGGAAGTCGCCGGGTGGCGGGCCGCCGGGCCCGCGGAAGTCGCCGGGTGGCGGGCCGCCTGGTCCGCCGGGCCCGCGGAAGTCGTTAGGCGGCGGACCCTCCGGTCCGCGCTGCGGCGGAGGTCCGCTCGGACCACCGGGGCCACATTGAGCCTGTGGCGAAGGGATACAAGGAGGTGCGGCGTTGGCAACGCCTGACCCCAGACTGACTCCTGTCACGCCCAGAGTGCAGCCGATTGCCGCTCCCGCGACCACTTGTTTGAGGTTCATAACCAGGCCTTTCCGCGTCGATAGACGCCCCAACCCAAAGGCGAGGTTAGGTAGGCACTCTAGGAGTGAGCTATGTGGCGAGTAGCAATGTGCTGTGCGGGCGTGCCGGGTCGCCGCCGATAATTGACAAGGCGGTCAACGAGATTCAGCGCCCAGATGGATCAGGCAATGTCGCCGGTTACTTCTGAGAGGCTGTGGCTCTATCGAGTTGCGCCTGCAAGGTATTCGCCCCGAGGCTCGAGTCCTTCTTGTGGTGGCTGCGCGCTTGGATGGAGACGTCGTGGCCTTCGGCGGCTTTGCGCAGCGCGCCGACGGTGGCCTGTTCACGGCTGATGTGGGTGAACGGATCCCACTGATACCAGCGCATCGCGTTTTTCGAAGGTCATCTTGTTGACCTCGTCATCGGGCACGTCGTTCTTGGTCAGCACTTCATGCAACTGCTCGGGGGCACCCGGCCACATACTGTCGCTGTGCGGGTAATCGGCCTCCCAGCAGATGTTGTCGATGCCGATCTCGTTGCGCAGCTTGACGCCCACCGGGTCGGAGATGAAACAGGCTCGACAACGTGATCATCAACGCTGATCAGGATCATGTCGTCCTTGTTCATGCCCATAACCTCTCAAACGCCTTACCGTATGGCCAACAGTTTAGCGTCTGGTACGCCGTGGGCTAGCTGGCATGACC
>JBKOYU010000113.1:0-3936 GCA_046725575.1 Actinomycetota bacterium
GGTCCGCGCACCCAGATCGGCGCACATGGCGGTGGCGCCAGCACCGGCGACCACCAAAACCGTCACGATCGGCCCGATCTGCCGCACCGTGCCGAGGGCGGCCCCCGTGCCGGAAAAGTCCGCGGCACCGATCTCGGTCAGGAGGATGGTTTCGATGAAGGTCAGCAACACCGTGTACGGAATGGTCAACAACAGCGTCGGCACAATCGAAACGCGCGCGACAAACCAGGCCTGCGAGATGAATTCGCGCCACGCGAACGGCGGCTTGACCATCGCCACGAAGGTGTCGAGCGCCATCGAATAGAAACCGCCGAAACCGCGCACCGGCTTGGCAATGATGTTGGAAGCGACCATTACCGGGTCCTCCCTCGCGTTCTCCTCACCGCCATAGGCTGCCGATCCCTCCGACTAACAACCCGTGCGCGCAGGTTGTGAGTGTTACACGGGAGGACGCCGCAGAACCGTACATCACGAATTTCTGGCCGGGCAACACAAGCCCCACCGTGGCGACGACCGCCACTCGTACCTCTCGCTAGACCACAGCGTCACCGTCGCTTCTCCGTGCACCGCGTTTCTAGAATTGCGTTCCATATGTTGCGGAATCTGCATTAACTTGTTTCCATGACGGCGGCGACCAGGCGCTGGGCGAAGACGGATGCCACGCTCGACCGTCTTACGAGCTGACGGCGTCCTCCAGCTCGGCGATGACGATCTTGCGCATGCCGTGCATGGCCTTGGTCGCCGCGGCGGCACGGGCCGGGTCGGGGTCACCGGTGAGCTCAAACAGCCGGGTCGGAGCGATCTGCCAGCTCACCCCGAACCGGTCCTTGAGCCAGCCACATTGCGACTCTTCGCCGCCGTCGACGAGCCTGCCCCAGTAGTAGTCGACCTCGTCCTGGTCCTTGCACTCGACCATGAACGACACCGCCTCGGTGAACGGGAACTGGGGTCCACCGTTGATGCCCATGAACCGGGTGCCGTCGAGCACGAACGCGCCCCACACGACGTCGCCGGGCGTACCGGGGCCGGCTTCGGTGTAGCGCTCGAACTTCTCGATCATCGAGTTCGGAAAGATCGACGTGTAGAACTGCGCGGCTTCCTCGAGGTTGCTATCGAACCAGAGGCACGGGGTGATCGACGGCATCGCTACTCCTTCTCTGCGGGCTTTCCCGTACAGACCGCCCGGGCGCCCCGGACTCGTCGCGGATCGGCGGTGGACCCTTCTGCACCCAGCGCACGCAGCGCGAACTCCAGAACCCAGTCCAGTGACCGTCGCAGCCGCTCCTCGTCGCCGGGCGACTGGTTGACCATCTCGCGGCTGATGACAGCGCTGATCGCGACCGCGTCGTGTTCCGGGTCGGCCAGCGGGAAGGAGCCGTCGGCTCGGCCGCGCCGAAGAATCTCGACCAGCGACCGTTCGCGATCGGCGTGCAGTCGCTCGCGGGTCTCCCGGTAGCCCTTGGCGGTGCGCACCTCATCGGAATCGATCACCGTGAGGTGCATCCGCATCTCCGCGTCGTGCATCCAGCCGAACATTTGGCCGATCCACGCCTTCAGCTGGTCGATGGTAGCGCCGGGCACCTCGTCAACGATGCGGTCGAGCCGATCGGCGAGCGCGTCGCTCTCCTGCCGCAGCATCGCCAAGAACAACTCGTCCTTGGACTGAAAGTGGCGGTAGAAGGCCCGAGTGGACACCCCGGCGCGTTGCAGGATCGCGGCAACCGGAATCGGACCGCTGTGCGGCTGCGACAGGCAACTGTAGGCGGCGTCGATGATGCAGCCGCGGTCGTCGTCACTGGCGGTGTCTGGCTGCACGATGGCAGATTCTAGGGACGACGAGCACCGGCCGGGCCGAAGATCGGTGCAAATTATCCGCTGGGTAACGTCAGGGCCCGGGGCCAGCCGAGAGGACGTCCGTGAGGAATACACGCAGCGAACCGCAGACCGTCAAGTTTCGCGGCGCCGAGGACCTGGTCCTGGTCGCCGACGAATGGAACCGCGGAACGGACGCCGGAGCCGCAACGGCGGCGACATTAGATCGCGCGCGGCCGTCCATCCTTCTCCTGCACGGTGGCGGGCAGAACCGCTCTTCCTGGAAGAACACCGGCCAGATCCTGGCTGACGAGGGTTTCCACGTCGTCGCGTTGGACAGCCGCGGCCACGGTGACAGCGACCGCTCCCCCGACGCGACCTACACGGTCGATGCGCTGTGCGACGACACGCTGCAGGTGCTGGAACAGATCGGCCGGCCGGTGATTCTGATCGGGGCGAGTATGGGCGGCATGACCGGCATCCTCGCCGCACACACCGCAGGCCCGGAGAAGGTCACCAAACTGGTGCTCGTGGACGTCGTGCCGCGGTACGAGAAGAGCGGCAGCGCCCGGATTCGCGACTTCATGTTCAGCCATGTCCATGGCTTCGAGACGCTCGAAGAGGCCGCCGACGCGGTCGCAGAATATCTGCCGCACCGGACCAAGCCGCGCAGCCCGGATGGCCTCAAGAAGAACCTGCGCCGTCGCGACGGCCGCTGGTACTGGCACTGGGATCCGAAGTTTCTGACTGCGCCCGCGGACGACGCGTTCGTGCGGGAGGAGAAGCTGGAACGGGCGGCGATCGACCTGAAGATCCCAATCCTGCTGATTCGGGGCAAGCTCTCCGATGTGGTCAGCCCCGAGGGCGTGAAGGACTTCCTAAAAAAGGTGCCGCACGCCGAGTTCGTCGAACTGTCCGACGCGGGACACACCGCGGCGGGCGACGACAACGACGCGTTCTCCGAAGCCGTCGTCCAATTCGTCAGCCGGTGACCGTCGGTTTCAACTTCCTTGAGGCACCGGCGCTTCCGGCGCCTCAGGTGAGCGAGGCGCAGGCCGAGGAAATTCTGGCCACGCACTACGGGTTGCGGGTCCGCGCGACGTCGCTGGGCAGCAACCAGGACAAGAACTTTGTGGTCTCCGGTGCTGACGGCGAGATCGTCGGTGTGCTGAAGATCGCCAATCCGGCGTTCAACGCAACCGAAATCGAGGCCCAGGATCTGGCGGCGGACCGGATCGTGGCAGCGGAGCCGTCACTGCGCATGGCGGTGCCGCTGCCGAACCTTGCCGGCCAAAAGTGCACGGCCATCACGGGATTGGTGGACGGGACCGCATATGTGCGGCTGCTGCGCTTCCTGCCGGGCGGGACGCTGCTTGACGCGGGCTACCTGTCACCGACCACGGTTGCGGGGCTGGGCGAGGTCGCCGGGCGGGTGAGCCGGGCGCTCGAGGGTTTCAGTCATCCGGGTCTCGACCGGGTACTGCAATGGGATCTGCGCTACGGCACCGCCGTTGTGGCGGAACTGATTTCGTACGTCGCCGATCCGTTGCATCGCGCGCGGCTCGACGCGGCCTCCACGCAGGCGTGGGCGCGGGTCGCGCCGCTCGTCGACGAGCTGCCACGGCCGGCCGTGCATCTGGATCTCACCGACGCGAACGTCGTGGTTTCGCGGTCGGCCGGTGGCTCGCCTGTTCCAGACGGGGTCATCGACTTCGGCGACCTGTCCGACAGCTGGGCCGTGTCCGAACTGGCGATCACGGTGTCGTCGGTGCTGGGCCACCCTGGTAGCGAACCGATCTCGATCCTGCCTGCGGTGCGGGCGTTTCACGCCGTCCGGCCACTCAGCGCGGCGGAGGTGGACGCGTTGTGGCCGCTGCTGGTGCTGCGCACCGCGGTGCTCATCGTCAGCGGTGCGCAGCAGGCCAGCCTCGATCCCGACAACCCCTATCTCACCGAGCAGTCCGGCGGCGAGTGGCGGATGTTCGAGCAGGCGACGTCCGTTCCGATCGATGTGATGACCGCGGCGATCCGGGCCGACCTCGGACTGGCCACACAGCCGGAGCCTGTGCCGGGCACTCTCATCGACGAGGATCCATCGGCGGTGACACTCGACTTGGCCACGAC
>JBKOYU010000739.1:0-1339 GCA_046725575.1 Actinomycetota bacterium
GCCTACCGAACACCGGACGCGATCGCGTTCTACACCCAACCGACCCCTCCGGGCGTTTGGGACAACGTCGTGACACTGCGCTCGACGCGCGCAGCGCGGATGTACGAGCCGGGTACCTGGATCACCCGCGTCTCCCCCACACCCCTGTTGATGGTCGTGGGCCTGCACGACACCATCACCGTCACCGACCTGGCGCTCGGCGCCTACGAGCAGGCGCTGCAGCCCAAGAAGCTGGTCACCATCGACGGCGATCATTTCGACCCGTACGTGAAGCGCTTCGACGAAGCCAGCGGCGCCGCCATCACATGGTTCACCGACCACCTCACACCGAAAACCCGTTGATCCCGAAAGAAGTTGTCATGTCTGACCTGCGTTACGAAGCTCTTGTCAACGACGGCCTGCGCCGCCAGCGTGACCAGCGGTTGCCCGACGGCAGCCCGATCATCTCCTCGCCGATCGCCTCCACGCTCATCTACGGCAAGCGCGACGCCGTCTTGGTCGACCCGCCGTTCACCTACGAGCAGGTGAAGCGCGTCGGCGACTGGATCGAGGAATCCGGCAAGCACCTGACCGCTGTGTACGCCACCCACGGACACGGCGACCACTGGTTCGGCACCGAGCTTCTGCTGCAACGCTTTCCCGATGCCGTCGCCTATGCGACCACCGGCACGATCGCGATGATGCACCAGCAAGGCACCGTCGGTCGTGCAGAACTGTGGGACGTCGACTTCCCCGGCCAGATCCCTCCCAGCCCCGTGAACTATCGAACCATTCCGGTCGACGGGATCGAGCTGGAAGGCCACCGTCTGCTTGCAGTCGAGGTAGGCCACACCGACACCGACGACACCACCGTGTTGCATGTGCCCTCCATCGGCCTGGTCGTCGCCGGCGACGTCGCCTACAACGGCGTGCATCAGTACCTGCTCGAAAGCGCGCACGGCGGAGTCGATGCTTGGCTTGTCGCACTCGACAAGGTTGCCGCCCTACAACCCCGGGCCGTCGTAGCCGGTCACAAGAAGAAGGACCTGCCCGACGACCCGGCCATTATCGACCAGACCCGCGACTACCTGCTGAACGCGCGTCGGCTTCTCGCGGAAAGCGCAAGCCCGAGAGCGTATTTCGACGCGATGATCGCTCTGTACCCCGACCGCCTCAACGCAGGCCCGGTCTGGTACACCGCGGTCGCGCTGCTTGGGGCCCGAACGGTTCATGACGAGGTCACGCACTGGTTCTTCGACGACTACCTGACCACCTGGATCGGTGTCGGCGCAGGCGCGATCGCGCGCGGGCCCGAGTTCATCCTCGATTACTGGTCTGCACCCCTGAATTGGAGCGACGA
>JBKOYU010000082.1:0-2310 GCA_046725575.1 Actinomycetota bacterium
GTTTGGTACTTCCTCGGCAACGTCCCGTTCGTTTCGCGGCACATCGAGTTGATCGTGGTGGTGATGGCCGTGGCGTGGGTGGTGCCCGTAATCGCCTCGGCGGCGGCTGCATTCGTCCGCCGTCGCCAGGCTGTCGAAGGGCGCTGACTGCGAGACGGGCGCGGCGATGTGTGGGACCATCTGCGCATGGAGCCGCAGGACGATCCCGAGGCACGCATCAGGGCGCTCGAGCAACCTCTCGCCGATACCGCGCGGGCGACCGAGCTGGGCACGACGCCGTACACCGCCCCCAGCGACGCCTACGCGCCCCCGCCGTTGCCGCCCATGCCGCCGCAGGCGCAGGGGCCGTACACGCCGCCGGGCTACGGCGCCCCGTGGGCTCCCCCGCCGCGGAAATCATCGGGGGGAATTCCGTGGGTGATCTTCGGGATCGCTGCCGTCGTGTTCATGGCCGTCGCCGGAGGTGTCGGGTGGTTCATCGTGAACAGGGCGACGCGCGAAATCCCCAGCATCCCGGGCATCACCATCCCAAGCTTCCCGAGCATCAGCGTGCCGTCCATGCCGAGCATGCCCGCGGAACCGACCACGGCACCGCCGGGTGGGCAGCTGAGCGTGGCCGGTATGGGCCAGAACAAGACGCTCGTGTGCAACGACAACACCGTGAGCGTCAGCGGCGTCTCCAACACAGTGACGATCACCGGCCACTGCACCAAGGTGACGGTGTCGGGGATGCAGAACCAAGTTGTGCTCGACACGGCCGATGCGATCGGCGCGTCAGGCCTCGACAACAAGGTGACCTACCACTCGGGCAATCCAGACATCGACAACATCGGTGGCAATAACAACGTCGTCCAGCAGGGCTGACTGTCAGACAGCCGGCGAACGGCGTGCCAGCCGACGGCCATCGGCTCGGTGAGCGCGGCGTGTTCGGTGGGCAGTCCGTTCGGGACGGGCAGGGCGAGGGACTGTTCGACGACGAGCTGTTCGGCGTAGGCGCCGGGGGCTTTGGTGCTGAGCCCGATGGTATGGACCGGCCGAGCGTATCGATTCGTGTGTATCCACAAGCCGAATGAGTCATCCTGGAACAGGAGGCTCTCGTGATACGGCGGTGTGCTCTCACGTGGTTGCGAGCGTCGGCGGTGGTGACGCTCGTCGGGGTTGTCGCGCTGCAGATGCCGGGCCATGTCGGTGCCGCGCCGGGAGCGACAGTCACCATCACGGTCAAGGCCGTCGCTGCGAACGGTGAGCCGGTCAATGGATATCAGGTGGCGAATCGGCAGGGCTCGCCGAACCTGTCGGGGTGCCCGGGTCCGTCGCCGGCCGCGGTGGGCAAGAACATCTACTCATGCGAGCCGGCGCAGGCCGCGGCCGAAGTGTGTTGGCCGGCACCGGGATCGGTGATGTGCCTGATGGACCCGTGGAGCAAGGCGCTGCGCCGGTTCGCCGCGCCAGGGGCGCTGCCGGCGGTGGATCCGCCCGCGACGCCGATGCCGTTCGCGCTCCAATTGGATGACGGCACGCGGTGCATCCTGCCGAACGGGATCGACTGGGGCGCACGGGCGGACGACATGGTGCCGGCGTACGGATGCAACCCGGGCAAGACGTCCGTCGGAGTTCTCATCGCAGCGGGCGACGATCCGGTGTCGGCGATCGACCGGTCGACGCCGGTGTGGGTCGTACGGGTCGGAGAACTGGGGCCGCGCGACACTCCGTTCGAGTCGCCGCGGCGGCATGCGGTGACGACCGCGTGGTTCGCGGGGAACTGAGCCGCTACTTCATCGAGGTAGCGGCGAGGCTCGTCATCGCCGCGATGACGTCGAAGTCGTTGTCTTGAGGATTCCTTCTTCGTTGACACGCCGAAACAGTCGCCCAGGTTGAGCCCCGCGGGGTGACCACTGCCGCGGCCAAAGTCGCGATATGCCCTACTAGCAACAGCCGCTTGCTTGGCGTCGAATGGCACGAGCTCGATCTCCCCCACGTCAAAAAGCCGTTCGACCCGGCGCTGACGGTAGAAGGTCTACCTAGCCCATAGGCGGGCAAATGTCGATGTCATCCCCTCTCGCTATGGTCAGACTGAAAGAGAGGAAATCGAGAAGTGAGTGAGCAAATCTCGACACCGAAGCTGACCGGCCAGTTCTCGAAGGCCCTGGTGTACGCCGAGCTGAAGCACCACAACCAGGTGCGCAAAGGCGGCGACATCCCGTACATCGGTCATCTGCTGACGGTGGCCGGGCTAGTGATCAACGACGGCGGCTCCGAAGCGCAGGCCATCGCGGCGCTGTTGCACGACGCCGTCGAAGACGCCGGCGG
>JBKOYU010000796.1:0-2418 GCA_046725575.1 Actinomycetota bacterium
GGCCAGCACCGCGTCTGCCGCGTTGTCGACGAATCTCATGATCTCTCTTGCTCCTCGCGTCCGCCGGAGGCCAGCACCTCCGGGTTGACGATGTGCGCGGGCGCGCGTCCGGACAGGAGCGCGTCGAGGCCGTCCGCGACGATCTGCGCCTGCCGGGCCTCAGTGTTCCACGTGGCCCCGCCGATATGCGGCGTCAGCACCACGTTGGCCATGCCCGCCAGCGGGTGATCCGTCGGCAGCCACTCACCGACGAAGTGGTCAAGCCCCGCGGCGGCCACCTTGCCGCTGCGCAGCGCGTCGACCAGGGCATCGGTGTCGTGCAGCTGCGCCCTGGCGGTGTTGAGGAAGACGACGCCGTCGCGCATGGCCCCGAACTGCGCGGCACCCATCATGCCCGCGGTCTCGTCGGTCACCGGCGCGTGCAGCGAAACGATGTCGGCCTCGGCCAGCAGCTCATCGAGGCTGTGGCTGGCCTCGTCGTTGTACGGGTCGGACGCGATGACAGTGGCGCCGAGCCCTTCCAGACGCCACTTCAGGGCCTTCGCGACGGCGCCGAGGCCAATCAAGCCCACGGTCTGCCCGGCCACCTCCCACGCCCGGAATCGCTGGTAGGGGATCGTGCCGTCGCGAAACGCCTGGCCCGCTCTGACATCCGCGTCGGCGGTGATCAGGTGGCGGGTAACCCCGAACAGCAGCGCGATCGCCATCTCCGCAACCGCGTCGGCATTACGGCCCGGGGTGTAGAGCACCGGGACGCCCGCGCTGGTGGCGCCTGCGATGTCGACGTTGTTCGGGTCGCCGCGTGTCGAGGCGACTGCCCGCAGCGGCAGGTCGAACACCGGGCCACTGACCGAATCACTCTCGACCACAAGCACATCCGCGTTCTCGACTGACGCCCGCTCGGCCAGTTGCTCGGCGGTGTAAATCCGCAGCGGCGTCTGATTGATCCACGGGTCATAGACCACGTCGGCAAGCTCGCGCAGCTTGTCGAAACCCGCACCACGCAAGGGAGCCGTTACCAGGGCCCGAAGTCGCGTCACGACTGATCATGCTGGCGTACGGTGACGCCCGTGTCAGCCAAAGACGTCACAATCGGCATCGACATCGGCACCACCGCCGTCAAAGCCGTCGCCGCCGACGATGACGGTCAAGTGGTGGCCAGGACACGAATTCCCCACCAGCTCCGGGTGCCGGCCCCCGACAGCCTCGAGCACGACGCCGACGAGGCGTGGCGGCGGGGTCCGTTGGCGTCGTTGGCCGAACTCGGCAGGCCCGACGCCGCCGCGGTGGCCGTCACGGCAATGGTGCCGTCGCTGACCGCCGTCGACGACGTAGGCAGGCCGCTGACCCCGGGGCTGCTGTACGGCGACAGCCGAGGAAGAGGACCGGCGCGCGCTGACACCACGTTCCTCAGCGGCGAGGCCGTCGAATTCCTGCGCTGGACGGCACGAGAGGCACCCGACGCCAAGGGGTACTGGCCCGCCACCGCAGTCGCCAACCACGCGCTGGCGGGCGAGGCGGTGCTCGACACTGCCAGCGCGAGCACGACGTATCCGTTGTTCGACGGCAACGGCTGGAGCGAGGAGCGTTGCGCGGACTGCGGCGCGACCGCCGATCGCATGCCCAGGGTCGCGCCGACCGGCGCCGCGGTGGGCCAACTGCGCGACGCCGACGCTGTGCTGGCCGCGGGTTCGGTCGATGCGCTGTGCGAACAGCTTGTCGCGGGTGCCGACCGCGACGGCGACGTGGTCGTGCTGTGCGGCACGACGCTGATCGTGTGGGTGACGATTCCCGAATACCGGGAAGTGCCCGGCCTGTGGACCCTGCCGTACACCACGGTAGGCGGGTTCCAGATCGGCGGCCCGAGCAATGCCGGCGGCCTGTTCCTCGGGTGGGTGAAGCGGCTTGTCGCCGAAGACAATTCGACGGTAGAGCCGGGGAGAGTACCGGTGTGGTCGCCCTACGTGCGCGGTGAGCGCGCGCCCTACCACGACCCGGATCGCCGGGCGATTCTCGACGGGCTGGACCTCACCCACGGCGGCGCCGCGGTGCGGCGAGCCGGCTACGAAGCGTCGGGCTTCGTGGTGCGTCAATTCATCGAGCTGAGCGGAGCACCGGCCGCCCGCATCGTGGCCACCGGTGGTGGAACCCGCGTGCAGCCATGGATGCAGGCGCTCGCCGATGCCACCGGTCTAACCGTCGAGGTGTCGGCGGTGCCGGAGGGCGCGGCGTTGGGAGCGGCATTCCTCGGCCGGATAGCGGCAGGCCTCGAGACGTCAGCGGCCGACGCCGCCCGGTGGGCATCAATCGAACGCGTCGTCGAACCCGATCCCTTGTGGGCCGACGCGACGCAGGACCGCTACGCCCGATTCCTCGAACTGGCGGGCCCGGTATGACGCGGCGGGCTTTAGCGTTTCA
>JBKOYU010000967.1:0-16115 GCA_046725575.1 Actinomycetota bacterium
CTGCTCAACCTGCTGCACTACGTGAAGTGGTATCTCGATGGCACGCTGACTTTCCGGCGGTCCTGCGCGCACGGCGTGTGCGGCTCCGACGCGATGCGAATCAACGGCGTGAACCGGCTGGCGTGCAAGGTGCTGATGCGCGACATGCTGCCGAAGAAGCCGGGCAAACAGCTCACCATCACGATCGAGCCGATCCGCGGGCTGCCCGTGGAGAAGGACCTCGTCGTCAACATGGAGCCGTTCTTCGACGCCTACCGCGCCGTCAAGCCGTACCTGATCACCAGCGGCAATCCGCCCACGCGAGAACGCATTCAGAGCCAGACCGACCGGATGCGCTACGACGACACGACGAAGTGCATCCTGTGCGCGTGCTGCACGACCAGCTGCCCCGTCTACTGGAGCGAGGGCAGCTACTTCGGCCCTGCCGCGATCGTCAACGCGCACCGGTTCATCTTCGACAGCCGCGACGAGGGCGCCGCCGAGCGACTGGACATCCTGAACGAGGTCGACGGCGTGTGGCGCTGCCGGACCACGTTCAACTGCACGGAGTCCTGCCCGCGCGGCATCCAGGTAACGCAGGCCATCCAGGAGGTCAAGCGCGCACTGATGTTCGCGCGCTAGCGATTTCGGCGTGGCTGGTCGCGGTGAGCGCGACGAATCACGCCGAAGTCACCAGATGACGAAGATCGGGATGAAGATCCCGAACAACCAGAACCCGAAGACGTGGAACCCTGGGTGCCAGATGGGGAACACCTTGAAGCCCCAGTAGTCGAGGTCGTGTGGGATGTGGCCGCGCCAGTGCACTGGTGGCGGCGGCCCCCAACCCCACGGCGGCCGGTCGTCGTTACGCCATTTGTTCACGCGCCACCATTTGTCCCAGTCGTGGTCGTTCCAGTTCTTCCACTCCTGGTTACGCCACTTGTTCCAGTCCTGGTCGTGCCACGCGTTGTCGACCCATTCGTCTTGGTCCCAGTCGCGCCAGTTCGGGTCGGCGTTAGCCGGGACGACGCCGGCACCGGCGGCGCTACCCGCCAACACGGTGGCGACCGCCGCCTGCGCCACGGCCTTATTGAGGTTCATCTACAACTCCTCGTCTCCCCGACACCAGCAGGAAACTGAGGAGGTCAACTCCCAATGTCCGCCAAGCCCGGCCTGGACAGACTTGATCTCACTCACTGATTTATCGGACGATGCCGGCCGCGCCGTTACCGGCGTTGTCACACATCTGGGGCCCGTCTCGTCTAAGGGGTATGACACAGAAAACCCGCATCGCTCCGGTCCCGCCGAAGAAGGCCAACCTGCTGACCCGCGTCATGTACCGGGTCGCCCGCCGGCGGTTCGGCGAGGTGCCCGAGCCGTTCACCATCGCGGCGCACCACCCGCGGCTGCTGGTCGCCAACGCGGTGCACGAGACGCTGCTGGAGTCGGGGTCGAAGAAGCTGCCGAAGAATGTGCGCGAGCTGGCGGTGTTCTGGACCGCCCGCACCGTCGGCTGCTCCTGGTGCGTCGACTTCGGCTCGATGCTGCAGCGGCTCGACGGCCTCGACGTCGACCGGCTCAAGGACATCGACAACTACGCAACGTCGCCCCGCTACACCGACGACGAGCGTGCCGCGATCCGCTACGCCGATGCGATGACGACCGACCCGCACACCGTCACCGACGAACAGGTCGCCGACCTACAGAAGCGCTTCGGCGATGACGGGGTGATCGAGCTGACCTATCAGATCGGCGTGGAGAACATGCGGGCGCGCATGTACTCGGCGCTGGGCATCACCGAGCAGGGCTTCAACTCCGGCGACGCGTGCCGGGTTCCGTGGGCTACCGAGGAGCAGCAAGCGGCGAACCGGTGAACTTGTCAGGGTTCGCGATATCCCATACCGCACAGACCTTTCCGTCGCGCACGGTCATTGCGGTGACGCGTGGCATCAACGCCGGACAGCCGTCGCGAGGCGGGGCACCTTCGGTGTAGCTGCCAAGCTGGCCGTTGATCAAGGCCAGCTGAGCACCGGCCAGCCAGTTAGGTCCATAGCGGCGGGCAAGGCCGAAGAGGAACCGCGCCACCTTGTCCGGGCCGCGGATGACGCGCGCGGCCGTCGGCGCCCTGCGGTTCGAGTCGCCGGTGAAGGTGACCTCCGGATGTAGCAGGCGCACAACGGCTTCCATGTCGCCGTCGGCAAGTGCCGCCATCAGTGAGCCGGCCACCTCGTTGTGGGTGTCGTCGGCCACTGGTGGCGGCGCCGACGCGACCGCCCGTCGCGCGCGCGAGGCGAGCTGCCGGGCCGAGGCGTCGCTGACCCCGAGCACGTCGGCAACCTCACCGAAGGGCACCGCGAAGCCGTCATGCAGCACGAACGCGACCCGCTGGTCCGGCGTCAACCGCTCGAGTACCACCATCGCCGCGAACCGGGCGTCGTCGGCCGCCACCACCGCCGCGAGCGGCTCGTTATCGTCGAACCCCGTGACCACGGGTTCGGGCAGCCATTCGCCAACGTAGGTTTCGCGGCGCTTGGCCGCGGCGCGCAGCCGGTCCAGGCTCAGCCTGCTGACCACTGTCGTCAGCCACGCCCGCAGGTCGTTGATCGACTCCGATGTGCCGTCCCACCGCAGCCACGCGTCCTGCACGACGTCCTCGGCGTCGGCGACGGTGCCGGTGAGCCGGTACGCCACGGCCAGCAGATGCGGCCGCAGCTCCTCGAACTCGTCGACGCGCGTACTCGCGGTCATGGCATCAGCGTAGTAGCACGGCCGAACGTTCCTTACCGCTCGAGAAATCTCGAAAATATCGCGCGGTAAGGAACGTTCGCCCGTCAGCGCTTGGTGAAAATCGTTCGGTGCCAATCCTTGTCGGCGACACCGGTGATATCGCTCATCACATGCTTGATGGTGAGGTACTCCTCGAGCGAATAGTCGCTCATGTCCTTGCCGAACCCGGACGCGCCGAGCCCGCCGTGCGGCATCTCGCTGATGATCGGGATGTGGTCGTTGATCCACACGCAGCCGGCCTTGATCTCGCGCGACGCGCGCTGCGCCCGGTACACGTCTCGCGTCCATGCCGACGCCGCCAGGCCGTACTCGGTGTCGTTGGCCTGCCGAATCGCGTCATCGTCATCGGTGAAGGACCGCACGGTCAGCACCGGGCCGAAGATCTCGTCGCGATACACCTCGGACGTCTCGTCGACATCGGCGATCAACGTCGGAAGGTAAAACGAGCCGGGCCTATCCGGTGCCTGTCCGCCCGTGACGATGCGCCCACCTTCACCCGGGGCGCGCGCGACCATGCCCGCGACCTTCTCGCGGTGTGCCGTCGAGATCAGCGGGCCGAGGTCGGTGTCGGGATCCTGAGGATCGCCGACGACCACCTTCGAGAACACCTCGCCGACGCCGGCGACGAAGTCGTCGTAGAGCTCGCGGGCCACGATGGCCCGCGTGGCGGCGGTGCAGTCCTGCCCGCTGTTGATCAAGGACCCCGCGACGGCGCCCTGGATCGCGGCGTCCAGGTCCGCGTCGTCGAACACCACGAACGGCGCCTTACCGCCCAGTTCCAGCTGCACGCGGTGACCGTGCACCGCCGCGGCGGCCATCACCTTGCGGCCCACGGCCGTCGACCCCGTGAACGTCACTACATCGACGTCGCGGTGTCCGGCCAGCGCGGTGCCGACGTCGGAACCGGCGCCCGTCACCACGTTGAACACGCCGTCGGGCAGCCCTGCCTCGCTGGCCAGTCGGGCCAGCGTGAGCGTCGTCAACGGGGTCAGCTCGCACGGCTTGATCACCACGGTGCAGCCAGCGGCCAACGCGGGCAACACTTTCCACACAGCCATCTGCAGCGGGTAGTTCCACGGCGTGATGGTGCCGACCACGCCGATCGCCTCGCGCCGGATGCTGGAGGTGTGGTCCCCGGAGTACTCCGCGGTGGCCTTTCCCTCGAGGTGGCGGGCCGCGCCTGCGAAGAAGTCGATGTTGTCGACGCTGCCGGGCACGTCGAACTCGGCGGCCAACCGCACCGGCTTGCCGGTCTGGCTGACCTCTTCGGCCACGAGGTCATCGGCGTGCTCGTCGGCCAGCTTGGCCAGTTTCGCCAGGACCGCGGATCGGTCGGCCGGGGTCGCCGTCGCCCACCCGGGCAGCGCCGCCCGCGCCGACGCGACGGCCCGGTCCACATCGGCGGGCGCCGCCAGCGCGTAGTCGGCGACGGCCTCACCGGTCGCGGGGTTGATCACCTGATGCAGGCCGCCACCGGTGACCACCCGGGCACCGTCGATCCAGCTGCCTGCCACGCTGGTGGAAACCGTCCGACCTTGAAGCACAGTCATGGCCCAACGCTAGCCGACGGCGAACGGCGCGGCTACGCATTCCCGCAGCGCGAGGCCCTCCAAACGAGGGATTTCATGGTCACGGTTGCTTGCGACGACGGATTCCGTGCACAATCACAGGCATGGCTAACGCGGGTGCATCGCACGGAATGGCGCCCGTCTCGTTCCGCGTCAACCAGTCTCGACCAGGCGCGGCGTTCCAGCTTGACGAACTGTCGAAGCAGATTATCGAGAAGCTGCAGGAGGACGGCCGCCGGTCGTATGCGGGCATCGGCAAGGCGGTCGGGCTGTCCGAGGCCGCGGTGCGTCAACGCGTCCAGCGTATGGTCGACGCCGGCGTCATGCAGATCGTGGCGGTCACCGACCCGATGCAGCTGGGTTTCGCCCGCCAAGCGATGATCGGCATCCGCTGTACCGGTGACACCACCCGGGTGGCCGAGAAGCTGGCCGCCATCGAATCCGTCGACTACGTGGTGCTGACCGCGGGCTCGTTCGACGCCATTGTCGAGGTCGTCTGTGAGGACGACGACGACCTTCTTGACCTTCTCAATACCCAAATACGCGCATTGCCGGGAGTGATATCCACCGAAACACTTGTTTACCTGAAACTCGTTAAGCAGCAATACAATTGGGGCACAAGATGACAACTATCGATATCACACAAGAAGTTTCAACGGATCTCAGCGCGAAAGCCAACCGTCACCTGTGGGGCCACTTCGCCCGGCACGGCAAAGGCATCACGCCGCCGATCATCACCCGCGGCGAGGGCGTGACCATCTGGGACGACAAGGGAAAGAGCTACATCGACGGCCTCTCAGGCCTTTTCGTCGTGCAGGTCGGCCATGGCCGCAAGGAGCTGGCGGAAGCGGCGGCCAAGCAGGCCGAGCAGCTGGCGTTCTTCCCGCTGTGGTCTTACGCCACCCCGCCGGCGATCGAACTCGCCGAGCGACTGGCGAACTACGCGCCCGGAGACTTGAACCGCGTGTTCTTCACCACCGGCGGTGGCGAGGCCGTCGAATCGGCGTGGAAGCTGGCCAAGCAGTACTTCAAACTGACCGGCAAACCGGGCAAGTACAAGGCGATCTCACGGGCCATCGCCTACCACGGAACTCCGCACGGCGCATTGGCCATCACCGGCCTACCGACGTTCAAGGCGCCGTTCGAGCCGATTACGCCCGGCGGTTTCCGGGTGCCCAACACAAACTTCTACCGGGCACCGGCTCCGTACGACAAAAACGAGAAGGAGTTCGGCCAGTGGGCCGCCAACCGGATCGCCGAGGCGATCGAGTTCGAGGGACCCGACTCCGTCGCGGCCGTTTTCCTCGAGCCGGTGCAGAACGCAGGCGGCTGCTTCCCGCCGCCGCCTGGATACTTCGAGCGGGTCCGGGAGATCTGCGACGAGTACGACGTCCTGCTCGTCTCCGATGAAGTGATCTGCGCGTTCGGCCGCATCGGTTCGATGTTCGCCTGCGACGACTTCGGGTATGTGCCCGACATCATCACCTGCGCCAAGGGAATGACGTCGGGCTACTCGCCGATCGGCGCGATGATCGCTTCCGACCGGCTGTTCGAGCCGTTCAACGACGGCAAGACGACGTTCACGCATGGCTACACCTTCGGTGGCCATCCCGTCTCGGCCGCGGTCGCGCTGGCCAATCTCGACATCTTCGAACGCGAGGGCCTCAACGACCGGGTCAAGCAAAATGCGCCCGCATTCCGCGCCACGCTGGAAAAGCTGCTCGACCTGCCGATCGTCGGCGACGTGCGCGGTGAGGGGTACTTCTACGGCATCGAGCTGGTCAAGGACAAGGCCACCAAGCAGGTCCTCGATGACGAGCTCAGCGAGTGGCTGTTGCGCAGCTTCCTGTCGACCGAGCTGTTCGAAGCCGGCCTTTACTGCCGCGCCGACGACCGAGGCGACTCGGTAGTCCAGCTGGCGCCGCCGCTCATCAGCGGCCAGGCCGAGTTCGACCAGATCGAACAGATTCTGCGAAGCGTGCTGACCCAGGCTTGGGACCACCTGCAGACTCGGGGTGACGCCTGGCACTAAGCCCGCGGCGTAGCGTCAGGCGGGTGACCGCCCAGCCGAAGCCGCCGGTCGATCCCGTCCGGTGGCAGCCACCACCTATCGACCCGTTGCCGGACTTCCCGTCGGCGGATCTGACGGTCATCCCTCTTCCGGGCAATGCGCCCGAGGATGTGGTGGTCGACGCCGACGGGCAGATCTGGACTGGTGTCGACGACGGTCGCATCGTGCGCATCTCCCCCGACGGCCAGGCGACGGTAGTTGGCGACACCGGCGGCCGGCCGCTCGGATTGGCGTTCGCGCGCGACGGACGGCTGCTCATCTGCGACAGCCCCCGCGGCCTACTGGCGATGGACACCGACAGCGGCAAGCTCGAGACGCTCGTCGAGGAGGTCGACGGCCGCCGTCTACAGTTCTGCTCGAACGTCACCGAAATGCCCGACGGCACAATATTTTTCACCGAGTCGACGAGCGCCTTCACGTATACGCACTACATGGGAGCAATCTTCGAAGCCCGCGGCCGCGGCAGCCTATTTCGTCGCGACCCCGACGGCACCGTGCTGACCGTCGTCCCAGGGCTGTACTTCGCCAACGGCGTCACACCCACGGCGGACGGGTCGGCCCTGGTGATCGCCGAGACGCAGGGACGCCGGCTGTCGAAATACTGGCTGACCGGACCGCAGGCCGAGACCGTCACACCGTTGGCGGTCAATCTGCCGGGCATGCCCGACAACCTGTCGACCGGCGCCGACGGCCGCATCTGGTGCGCCATGGTCACGCCCGCGAACCCGCTGGCGGACCGGTTGGCCCAGGGGCCGCCAATCCTCCGCAAGGTGCTGTGGCGACTGCCAGACCGGATGCAGCCGAAGCCGGAATCGCTCGTGTGGGTCGTCGCGTTCGATCCCGATAGCGGCGAGGTGGTCGCGGGCCTACATACCGAGCACCCATCGTTCGGCATGGTGACCGGACTCGTCGAGGCCGATGGCAAGCTGTGGATGGGCTGCATCGGTTCACCGGCCGTCGCCTACGCGGAACTGTAAAACAGGCATAGAATTCATCTTATGATGAATTCTATTCTTCAGACGATTGGCGACGCAGCATACCGATACGGCCTGGGGCCGCGACCCTCGGATGTGCCCGACCACAGACTGGTCGCGCTGGTCGAGGGCCCGAACCCGTTGCCGCCGAGTCGTGCCCTCGACCTGGGCAGCGGCACCGGCCGGAACGCTTTGTACTTGGCCCACCACGGATGGGATGCCGTCGGCGTCGAGATGTCCGGATACGCGGTCGAAGTCGCGAGGCAAAAGGCGAAGACGCAGGGTGTGCCGGCCAAGTTCGTTCAGGGCGACGTGACGCGTCTGTCCGACCTGGACATCGGCGTGGACTTCATCCTGTTCATGGACGGCGGCTGCTACCACACGATCCCGCCGGCGCGGCGTGACGCGTATGCCGAAAGCGTGACGGCCGTCGCTGCGCCGGGTGCACGGCTGATCATGGTCGGGTTCGCGATCCCGCTCGGAGCCGGCCCCCACGGCGACAACCTGGTGAAGCGGCTGTCCGGCTGGCGGCTGCTCAGCGACGATCGAGTGCCCGGGGAGCAGATGTCCGAGTACGTATCGGGCCCCGCGCCACTGAAGCTGGCCCTGAAGCGCGGGATCTTCCATCCCATGCGATACGAGCTGGAATACGCACAGGACTCGTAACTCCAGTCACATCTGTCACAGCGCGGCTCCTCGGAAATCGGCGTCCGATCCCCTACCCTGCACGTCGATGGCAAATTTCGGTGATGCTTCACGCCGCTTTATGAGCTCGGTCGCGACGTTGGGAATGTTGGCTGCGCCGGCGATAATCGGCATGCCCGTCGCAACCGCCGAGCCGAACACGGCGCCCGAGGCCGCGGCCTGCCCATATCGGGCGTCGACGCCACCGGCCGTCGACTCGTCCGAGGTGCCGGAGGCAGGCGATCCGCCGGCTCCGCTGCCGGTGCCTGCCAAGCCGCTCGGGGGTGACGCGCTGTCCGGCTGCGGCATCATCACGGCCCCCGGCACGCCGCCCGTCCCCGCGGGCATCTCCGCCGAGGCGTGGCTGGTCGCCGACCTGGACACCGGCGACATCATCGCCGCGCGCGACCCGCACGGCCGCCACCGCCCGGCCAGCATCATCAAGGTGCTGATCGCCATGCAGGCGATCAAGGAACTGCCGATCCACAAGGTCGTGGCAGGCACCCAAGACGACGCCAACGCCGAGGGCACCAAGGTCGGCGTCGGTGAGAACGGCTTCTATTCCATCAACGACTTGCTGCACGGCCTGCTCATGCATTCCGGCAACGACGCCGCGCACGCGCTGGCCGTCCAACTCGGCGGGATGGACACCGCCGTGCAGAAGATCAACGACCTGGCCGGCAAGCTCGGCAGCCGCGACACCCGTGCTGCGACGCCGTCGGGTCTGGACGGGCCGGGCATGAGCACGTCGGCCTACGACATCGGCCTGTTTTACCGATACGCGTGGCAGAACCCGACTTTCGCCGACATCGTGGCCACCCGCACCTTCGACTTCCCCGGCCGCGGCGACGTCGGCTACCCGGTGGAGAACGACAACCAGCTGCTCTACAACTACCCCGGCGCGATGGGCGGCAAGACGGGCTACACCGACGACGCCGGTCAAACCTTCGTCGGAGCCGCCAACCACGACGGCCGCCGGCTGGTGGCGGTGCTGCTGCACGGCACCCGCCAACCGATCGCGCCCTGGGAGCAGGCGGCGCACCTGCTCGACTACGGCTTCGCGACGGCGCCGGGCACCAAAGTGGGCACGCTGATCGAACCCGATCCCTCGTTGCTCGCCCCCAGGCCGGATGCCGCGGCCAACGCTGCCGCCAGCGCCGCGTCGGCCTCGCTGCCCGACATCGACGCGATGCCGGTCCGGGTGGGCGTGGGCATCGTCGGGTCGATCATTGTGTTCGGACTCATCTTGGGCGCGCGGTCACTGAACCGGCGCCCGCAGCTCTAGCGGCCTAACTGCCTGGCGTCCTGTCGCTGCGCCCCTTGTTGAAAAGGTCGCGCAGGATATAGCGCATTACTCCCCCATGGCGGATGTAGTCAGCCTCACGCGGAGTGTCCAGGCGTAGCCGTGCCGCAAAGCTGTTGCCATTGCTGTGAATGCTGACGTGCGACGGCGTTTCACCGGCGTTGAGCGCATTCAGACCCGTAATGCTGATCTCTTCGGCACCAGTTGGCGCAACGTCGTCGGGTCCGGCGTCGACCAACTCGACCGGAATGACTCCCATCGCCACGAGATTAGAGCGGTGGATGCGCTCGAATGATTGCGCAATGACGGCCCGAATACCCAGTAACGCAGGGCCCTTGGCCGCCCAGTCACGCGACGACCCTCCGCCGTAGTCCCGGCCTGCGACGACCACCATAGGAACCTTGGCGTCTCGATATGCCGCTGCCGCGTCGAAAACCGTTGTCTCGCGGCCGTCGTCAAAAAAGTTCCGGGTGCAACCGCCGCGGGTGCCTGGCGCTACTTGGTTTTGCAGCCGCACGTTGGCGAACGCACCGCGCATCATTACCTCGTGATTTCCTCGGCGGGGACGCGTAGGTGTTCACGTCCCGGCGGGTGACGCCGCGCGCGGCCAGGTACTCCCAGGCAGGCGTGCCGAAAGTTATTGCCCCAGCGGGCGATATGTGATCGGTGGTGATCAAGTCGCCGAGCTTGACCAGAACCCGCGCCCCATGGATGTCACCGACGGGTGGCGGGTCGAGTTGCATGCCGTCGAGGTAGGGCGGACGGCGGATGTATGTCGAGGTCTCGTCCCACGCGAACAGCTCACTGTTGGCAACGTCGATGTCGCACCATCGTTGGTCGCCGGCGAACACTTCCCGATATGCATTGGTGAACATGTCCGCCGACAAGCTCTGCGCGATGACATCGTGGACCTCGGCGGGCTCCGGCCACAGATCCGCGAGGAAGATCGGCTGTCCATCAGATCCGTGGCCCAATGGCTCTGTCGCCAGGTCAATGTCCATGGTTCCCGCGAGCGCATAGGCGATGACGAGCGGTGGGGATGCCAGGTAGTTCATCGCGACCTCGGGCTGGATGCGGCCTTCGAAGTTGCGATTGCCGGAGAGAACGGAGACCACCGTGACTCCCTCGCGGACCGCGCGGGACACTTCGTCGATCAAAGGTCCGGAGGCGCCGATGCAAGTCATGCAGCCGAAACCGGCCAGGTGGAAGCCGAGGGCTTCGAGGTACTCGACCAGGCCCGCACGGGCGTAGTAATCCATGACTACCCGAGATCCTGGGCTCAAAGTCGTCTTGACCCACGGCTTGCTGCGCAGGCCGGCCCGTACGGCATTGCGGGCCAGCAGGCCGGCCGCGACCATCACCTCTGGATTGGAGGTATTGGTGCACGATGTGATCGCCGCGATCGCGACCGCGCCGTCGCAGATCTGGTAATCCTCATCGCCCAAATGAATTGTCGCCTTGGCCCGCTCGCGGACACGTCCATGCGCCACCTCCCGCACGCCTGCCGCGAAACGCTGCTTGGCCTGGTCGAGGGGCACTCGGTCCTCGGGCCGGGACGGGCCCGCGAGTACGGGCACGACATCCCCGAGGTCGAGTTCGATGGTCTCGTCGAAATGCAATTCCCGTTGCGGATCGTGCCATAGGCCCTGGGCCTTGGCGTACACCTCGACGAGCTTGACGTGAGCCTCTGACCGACCCGTGAGCCGCAGGTACCGCAGTGTCTCCTCGTCGATCGGGAACAGCGCGCAGGTGGACCCGAACTCTGGGCTCATGTTTGCGATCGTCGCCCGGTCTGCCAGCGGAAGGTTGGAGACGCCGGGCCCGGCGAACTCGACGAACTTGCCAATGACACCATGTGCACGCAGTCGCTCGGTGATGGTGAGCACGAGGTCTGTCGCTGTTGATCCGGGCGGCAGCGCCCCGCGAAGATAGACCCCGACGACGGCCGGGACGTTGATCGAGATCGACTGCCCCAGCATGGCGGCCTCGGCTTCGATACCGCCGATTCCCCAACCCAGTACGCCGAGCCCGTTGACCATGGTGGTGTGGGAGTCGGTGCCCAAGCACACATCGGGAAACCCCCAGTCACCTTCGATCATCACAACGCGGGCAAGGTGTTCGATGTTGACCTGATGCATGATTCCGGTGCCGGGCGGCACGACCGCGAAATCCTTCAGCGACTGCTGGCCCCACCGGAGGAACCGATATCGCTCGCCGTTGCGGGCGTATTCCAACTCCACGTTGCGGGCCAAGGCATCCGGGGTGCCGTGAATGTCGACGATGACAGAATGGTCGACCACCAACTCGGATGCGATGACGGGGTTGACGCGTGCCGGATCCCCACCAAGAGCAGCCAACCCGTCACGGAGGGCCGCAAGATCTACCAGCGTGGGAACGCCGTTCGTGTCGTGCAAGAACACCCGTGACGCATACAGATCGACCGGTGTGCCGGCGCCGCCGACGACAGCCTTGATCTCGTCGCCGACTCTGCCGCTTCCGTCGTCAAATCGAAGAATGTTCTCCAGCAGGATCCGCAGGCTTACCGGAAGGGTGGGCGGTGCGATACCGGTGATGTCGTGATACCGCAGACGCTGCCCGTTCACGACGAGCTCGCGCTGCGTACGGAAGGTGTTCCGCTGAGGGCCAGTCAGGTGTGCGGCTGCGCTCACGGCTGCTTGATCGTCGCGGCGACGGCCTCGGCAAACTCCCGGCATCCCGCGTTGCCACCCATGTCCCGCGTGCTGATCCCTTGTGTGACAGTCTCTTCGACGCCATGGTCAATCAGAGACGCAGCGTGGCTCAGCGCGTCATCGTGATGGCGGGCACCGAGCCAATCGAGCAACATCGCGGTGGACAGAATCATTGCGATCGGGTTGGCGCGGTCCTGCCCGGCAATGTCGGGTGCCGAGCCGTGCGCGGCTTGCGCCATGGCCCGGTCCTCAGACGCGTTGAGCGACGGCGCAATACCGAGCGACCCGGCCAGTTCACCGGCCAAGTCCGAGAGAATGTCACCGAACATGTTCTCGGTGACCAGTACGTCGAATTCGTTGGCACGGCGCACGAGATGCACGGTCATCGCGTCGATGTGGTAGTCGTCCACGGTGACGTCCGGGTAATCCTTCGCGACTTCCCGGCAGACGTCGCGGAACAAACCCGTCGTCATCTTCAGGACGTTGGCCTTGTGCACGATGGTCACCCGCTTGCGGCGCCGAGACGCCCACTCGAACGCCTCGCGCGCGATCCGCTCGCACGCGTGGCGGGTGATGATGCCCAGCGCGATGGCGATGTCGGGCGTAGGCATGAACTCGCCAGTGCCGCGGTACGTGCTGCGGTCGGCGTAGAACCCCTCGGTGTTCTCTCGCATAATGACGAGATCTGTGTCGGCCACCACTGCGCTGCTGCCGGGAAACGCCTTGGCGGGGCGCACATTCGAGTACAGATCGAAGTGCTTCCGGATCGTGCCGCTGGGGTTGAGCTCCGAGCGGAACGGTTCCGGATAGGCAGCGCTGTCGTGAGGTCCGAGCAGCCAACCGTCGGTCTCCGCCAAAGCGGCCAGCGTACTCGCGGGTATCGCCTCATTGAACTCATCGATCGCCTTGAAACCCAACGGGAGCTCACGCCAGCGGATGGGTTCGGCGCCTACGGCCTCGAGTGCAGCATCCGCGATGCGGACCGCGGCCGGGACGATTTCGGGTCCGATCCCGTCGCCGTGCAGGACGCCAAGGGTGTAGGTGCGGGAAGTATTGGTGGTCAAAGGGATTCCTTCTCTTAGTCAGGGTGCGACGGTCAGCAATTCTTGGACCTCGTCGGAGAGCACGTCGGCCTCCTGGAATAGCAGACAGGCGTCCGGCCCAACGGCAAGTCGCACGGGGCCGGTCATTCCGCCGCGATCGCAGACGACTTGCAGCACGTGGTCGCCGAGCTTGAGGTCGTACTCGTACCGGGAGCCGAGGTAGGACACGGTGAGCACGTCGGCTATCAACCTGTTGACTCCCGGCTTGGTGGGTTCCTCGTGCAGTGCACAAACGCGTAGGCGTTCGGGCCGGATGGCGACCGTGACCGTTTGTCCTACTTCAACATTCAGGTCAGTCGTGCGTGACGGATTGACCGTTGGCCGCAAGGGAGACCACCGCGCCGGAGGCGGTGAGTCCGTCGATGCTCGCCGCGAGGAAGTTGCACCGCCCCACGAAGGCTGCCACCTCGGCCGTCGGCCGGCGTCTCATAGATTTCAGTGGGGGTTCCCACCTGCAGCATGCGGCCGCCCGACATGACCGCAATCCGATCGGACAGGGCGAGCGCCTCGTCCTGGTCGTGCGTGACGTAAACGGTCGTGATGCCGAGCTCTTCCTGAAGCCGCTTGAGCCAAGCCCTGGCCTGCTCACGCAGCTTGGCGTCAAGGTTCGACAGCGGCTCGTCGAGCAGCAGAACCGTTGGCGAGTAGACCAGTGCCCTGGCCAGCGCAACTCGCTGCTGCTGACCGCCCGACAATTGGTGCGGGTAGCGGCCACGCATCTGCTGCAGCCCGACCTTGTCCAGGGCGTCGTCGATGAGGCGGCGCTGCTCGTCCTTGCCGATCTTGCGGATCTGCAGCGGCATCGCGAGGTTGTCGGCGATCGTCTTGTGCGGCCAAAGCGCGTAGGACTGAAAGACCATGCCGAGGTTTCGGCCTTCCGGCGGCACAAAGATCCGCCGCGCGGTGTCGACGAACGTCGAGTCGCCCACGACGATGGCCCCGCTGGTCGGCTCCTCGAGCCCGGCAATGCAGTTCAGCGTGGTGGACTTTCCACATCCGCTCGGGCCCAGGAGGGTGAAGAACTCACCGTCACGGATCGTGAAGTCAACGTCGTCCAGAACGGTGTTGTCCCCGAACTGCTTATTGAGCCGAGTGACCTTGACGTCAGGCATCTTTGGTGCGTCCTTTCAACAGAAGTCCGGCGAGCGCCACGAATGCTGCGGTGATTGCGATTTGGATGCTGGACAGCGCCGCGACTGATCCGGTGTTGCCCTGGACCCAGAGCTCGAGCATCGTCGTGCCGATGATGTTGCTGTCGGCCGAGGCGAGGAACACAGCCGGCGAATACTCCTTGAGCATCGTCACGAAAGTGAGCACGACCGCACCGGCGAAGGCCGGTGTCAGCAGGCGCACCAGGATCCGGGTAAAGGCCTTGATCCAGTCAGCGCCGGCGACGCGGGCTGCGTTGTCCAGTTCTTGACCGATCTGCATCATCGACGGCGCCAACGATCCGAAGCCGCTGGGCAGCGCGCGTAAGCCGAAGGCAATGATGAGCGCCCACAAGGTGCCTTGAACCAACGTGTTGATCCCGAACGGGGCGTAGGCGAAGGCCCAGAAGAGTCCGACGCCGACGATGATGCCCGGCATGGCCTGGGGAGCCAGGGCGAGATACTCGGCCGCACGCCGGAACCGGAACGTGGACCGCCGAGCGACCATGACGGCCAGCAGCGCCACGAAACTGACCAGCACCGAGCCGAGCCCGGCCACGATGAGGCTGTTCTTGATCGACTGGATGTACGCCTCGTAGTGGAAGATCCGGTCGTAGTTCGCCATCGACAACGTCTTCAGAGGCGACTGCAGGGGACTGAACACCCGCGTGAAGGAGCGGAGAATCAACCCGACGATCGGGACGAGGGCACCCATCACGACGTAGAAGACGATGGCGAACAAGCTGATCCATTTCAGCCATCCGAGGTCGAGTCGCCGCGGCCGGGTGGCCTTGCCCCGCACGGACACAAACCGCTGGCCGTCTTTGAGCAGCTTGGCCTGAAGCGCCACCAAGCTGACCGTGACCAACAGGATGAGGGCCGATGCGGCGCCGAGGATCCCGTAGTCGGGATTGATGGACTGCAGGCCGTTCTTATAGAGGAACGTGGAGAACACCTGGATGTTGGACGGCTGCCCGTACAGCAGCGGCACGCTAAGGGTTTCGACCGACATCGAGATGACCAGGATGGAGCTGTAGACGATCGGCGGTCGCAACATCGGAAGGATGACTCCGAAGATGATCCGCAGCGGTCCCGCGCCGCAGACCTGCGCGGCGGATTCCAGCGAGGCATCGCTCTGCCGAAGGGCGTTGGCGCAGAAGGTGTATGCGATGGGTGCAAGCGCCACGGCTTCGGTCAGGGCCATCCCTGGAATCGAGTAGAGGTTCCAGGGCAGGTGACCCAGGATCTGCTGGACCTTGACGCTGACGAACCCCGACGGCCCGTACATCATGATCCAGCCGAACCCGAGGATGAGCGAGGAGATGAAAAACGGCCACTGCATCGCCGCCGCGAGAAAGTTTCCCCCCGGCAGCTTCGTGCGGACCACCACGATGGCCATCGGCACAGCCAGGGTGAGCGTCAAAACCGTTGTCAGGCCGGCGAAAAGCACGGTGTTGAGCGCGACTCTTCCGAACCCTGCCTCGGTGAACAGCCGTACGTAGTTGTCGAGACTCAGTACGCCTCCGGCCTCGTACAGCGGCCGGTCCAGCAGGGACTGATACAGGGTTGGCACGACAGGTGCCAGGACGAGAATCGCGAGAAGGATGACGACCGCGTACTGCAGCCACAACTCTCTTCCCATTCCGAGGAACTTCCGGTATCGGGGAGCCTGCTGACCCCCCGATACCGGGCCTCGGACGACTGGCGGCGGAGATGTCGTCGTCGTCATGGCAATAGCGGTCCTTCGTTCTTGGTGTTGAGATCAGCGACCGAGCAGGCCGTCCCACCGGCTGGTGAACGCCTTGACC
>JBKOYU010000782.1:0-1267 GCA_046725575.1 Actinomycetota bacterium
GCCCTGTATCGCCACTTCGAACCCAAGGAAGCGCTCTTAGACGCCGGTATCGATCGCCAACTCGACCGCCGACGCGCCCAGTGACCTTTCTGAGCCGCCTTTGGAGGAACAGGATCTGAGCCGCCTTTGGAGGAACAGGACAGCCCGCCTATTTCCGTCACTGTGAGGTATTGTGGCTGAATCATCTTGTGCCGCAAGTCTTTCGGCTTGAAATGAAGTGGGCCGGAACCGAAGGCCGACCACCGGGCCGTGACGGCGTAGTGGCTTCCGCGCCGGCGGATTACCGCTTCGGGCGCGATTCGCGTTGATCGACGTCCACCCGTCACTGTGACGGATTAAGTGCCATCAGACGACATTGCCACACGCAACCCCTGGACCCGCCAGCACGCGACGACGTCACGCCATCCGGGGTTTCGGTCGCCCAGCTCCAGAGGACGTTTGGGGCGTGCTCGCGGGTCATCGGTCGTTGCCGGAAGTAACGACCCGGTTCGGTGCTTCTGCCTAGCCAGCAGCCCGAAAGGCGTCCACGACGTCAGCTGGGATCCTGCCGCGGCGGGCTACCTGATAACCGTGCGTACGCGCCCACACGCGGATGGCTGCGGACTCTCGTGGCTCTGTCGCTGTCCTGCTCGCGCCGACGATCGAGCTTCGGCGTCGTCCCCCGACACGCCGTCCGGCCTCGATCCAGGGCTGCAACGCCGCGCGGAGTTTGTTGGCATTCGTTGTCGAAAGATCGATCTCGTAGGCCACCCCGTCGAGAGTGAATGCAACCGTCTCGTCGGCCGCGGTCTTGCCGTCGAGATCGTCGACGAAAGACACCGTCACTTTCTTGGCCATTTCCATCACGACCTTCCTGCAATTCCCGTCCCATTGTACTGCTACATCGACACGCATTTAGGTACCGCAATCGCGATAGTTATACCTTGCGCAAGCGGGTTTGCCTGCCACTGCCACCGTCCGCTGAACCGTTTGCGAAATGAACGGTGACGAGAGTGTTCACAATGACGCCTCCACAACAGTAATGACCTGTGCCAGGCGCTATCGCGCGAGGGCGGGCATTGGGCGTTAGGTGTCGGCAACGGCAAGCGCCGGTAGCTGAACGAACCTGCGCCTACCCTGATGCGCCGGTATCAACACGGCTACCGCACGCCCATGATTGGTGATCGTCAGCGATGCACCGGTGCGCTCGACATCTGCCCTTCGCTTCGGCCTCCGTGGTCGTGACCGTCTTCACGTACCGAGATTAGCTTGTAATCCGGACCGGAGC
>JBKOYU010001162.1:0-4727 GCA_046725575.1 Actinomycetota bacterium
CGAACTCGGCCGCGCCGCCCGCGGACCGGATGTCGGCGACGACGGCATCGCCGCGGGCCTTGTCGCGTGAGCGCGGGCTCGCGGTCGCGACGCTCGACGACATTCGTGCGCGCACCCAGACCTCCAAAAGCCAACTGTTCCACTATTTCCCGGACGGCAAGGAGCAGCTGCTACTCGCAGTCGCCGAGCACGAGGCGCAGATGGTCCTCGATGACCAGCAGCCACATCTGGGCGCGTTGACGTCGTGGGCGGCGTGGCGGCGGTGGCGTGACGCCGTCGTCGACCGGTACCGCCGGCAGGGGCAGCACTGCCCGCTGGCCGTGCTGATGTCTGAGATCGGCCGCAGCACATCGGGCGCTCAGGCCGTCACGTCGGCGCTCATGCGCAAGTGGCACGACGAGATCGCGGCCGGTGTGCGGCATATGCAGGCAGACGGGAAGGTCGCCGCCCGACTTGACGCGGACAAGGTCGCCTCCGCGCTGCTCGCCGGGATCCAGGGTGGCGTCGGCGTCATGCTGGCCACCGGCGACCTCAGTTATCTCGAAGCGGCACTAGATGTTGGGATCGAATCGCTGCGCGACGCTGATTAGGCGGCTCCAGTGCTCATGTGCCGCTTGCCCCACTGGCACATCGCCTCGGTCACCGGCCGCAGCGACTCGCCGTAATCGGTCAGCGAATACTCGACGCGCGGCGGCACCTCGGCGAACACCTGGCGGCGGACGATGCCGTCGGTCTCCAGCTCCCTCAGTTGACGGGTCAGCACGCGGTCACTGATTCCCGTCGTCTTGCGCTTCAACTCGGCGAAGCGGTGCAGTCCGGTGTGCATCATGTGGAAAATCAGCACGGCCTTCCACTTGCCCCCGATGACCGCGAGGGTGGCCTCCACGGGACATCCGAACTGATCGTCCACACCAACCTCCCGGTCAGTAGCTCACCTCAAAGTGCGTTCTTATCGGTGATCGCACTCGGCCCGTAGCGTAGCCCCCGTGAAGATCGCGATCATCGGAGCGGGAAACGTCGGGCGCGCCCTAGGTGGAGCATGGCGCACCGACCACGACATCACCTACGGCGTCCGCTCCCCCAACGACGACAAATACGCCGACCTCGGCGGGCCAACCACGACAACCGAGGCGGCCGTCGCAGGCAGCGACGTCGTCGTGCTGTGCACGCCGTGGCAGGGCACCGAGGAAGCCGTCAAGGCCTGCGGCGACCTCACCGGCAAGGTGCTCATCGACTGCACCAACCCGCTGACGCCCGACTTCGCCGCGCTGGAGGTCGGGCACACAACGTCGGGCGCCGAGCAGGTCGCGGCGTGGGCGCCGGGCGCGCGGGTGTGTAAGGCCATGAATCAGATCGGCGCGCCGATGATGAATCATCCCCAATTACCAAGCGCGCCGGTTATGTTCGTCTGCGGCGACGACGACGCGGCCAAGCGGGTCACCGCCGACCTGGTGACGCAGCTCGGCTTCGAGGCCGTCGACGCAGGCGACCTCACGCTGGCTCGACTGCTGGAGCCGTATGCGTTGGTCTGGATCCACCTGGCGCTGCGGCGCGGCTTCGGCACCAACTGGGGCTTCGGGCTGCTGCGGGGAAAGAACTGACGTGGCCATCGAATACATCCGGTACCGAATCGACGAAGGCCGCCGCGAGCAGTTCATCGATGCGTATCGCACCGCGGCCGAGGCGCTGGACGACAGCCCATACTGCCTGGGTTATGAGCTCGCGCAGTGCGAGGAGGAACCGGAGCGATTCGTGCTGCGCATCCACTGGACCTCAACCGACGATCACCTGGGCAAGTTCCGCCCCAGCGAGCAGTTCCGCCGGTTCTTTCCACCGATCAAGCCGTACATCGATGACATCGAGGAGATGCAGCACTACGAACCGGTCGAGACGCTGACCCGAATCAAGTCCTAGAGCGCGCTTTCGAGCCGCTCGACGTAGGCGTCGACGTCACCGATCGCCGACTCGGCGGCGTGCACGCTGATCGCGATCGTGTCGCCGATGCCGTGCACACCGTGCGTCAGGCCCATCATCGGCGACAGCCCCGGGTAGCCCGCAGTCAGCACGACGGGCAGCTCACCCAAGCGCAGATCGGCCGGTCCGCGGTTGACGCTGGACACGACGGTATTCCCGGTGACGGTGGGAGACCGCAGCGTTGGGTCGAACTGCTTGACGCCCCAGCGCAATAGCGGCGCAGGCACCGCGGCGAATGCGCGACTTGCCGCAAGCATCGCCGGATGTCCTGCCCTGCGACGCCGCTGGGCCAGGTCCTCGACGATCCGGGCGGCGCGTTCGTCGACGTCCAACTCGGGATACAGTCCCACGCCAACGTTGCCGAAATGGTTGTGCGCCTGGCGGACAACGGCTTTCGCCATCGGCACCTCGGCGCCCAGCGTCGACGGATCGTCACCAAGCTCACGCAGGTGGCCCGCCAGCGCGGTGGACACCGACGCCAGCACACCGGCGGTCACGGTCGGGCCGGGCAGCTGGCCTCGATTCCGGATCACCGTGCGGATGCTGCGCACACCGTCTGGGGGTGCATTGGTGCGCAGCGCTGGTCGCGAATCCGCTTGCGGGGGAATCAGTCCCGCATCGGTGTCGCGGACCAATTGTCGGTGCGTGCGGGCTGCTCGGAAGCAGCGCCATGGCAGTGCTGCGCCGCTAAACGGCGGCGCCCTGACGGCGGGCACGGGCTCTGCGCGCCCGAACAGCCATGCCGCCAATGCCGACGAACGGATGCCGTCGCCAAGCACGTGGGCGGCCTGCAGCGCCGCTACCGTGCCGACGCCCGTGCCGGGCAGCCCGTCGACGGGTGTGAACATGTGCAGCCGCCACAGCATCCGGCGACTGTCCAGTTGGTGTTCGGCCAACCCCGCGACGGCGGCCAGGCAGCCGGCCCAGCTGTTGTCGGCGAGATCGTGCACGACGAGCTGGCCGGGCTCGATTTGGCAGGTCACCCACGCGGGATAAGTGAGAACGTTGCGCTCCTCAATGCGCAGTCTCAACTCGGGGCAGGTTTGCGCCCGCTGGCGGATCGCGCCCAGCGCCCTCTCGAGATCGGAGGCCACGCCCGCGAATCCATAGAGCAGGAACTGATCGTTGGGGATCTTGGCCGACATCCAATACGTTTGCGCATCGACCGCCGAGAGCCGACGGACCATCATGGTCTCAGGCTATTGTCTGGCCCATGCTTCCGCCTACAAGCGATGACGGCGCCGTCGTCGTCACCGGTGCGTCGTCCGGAATCGGAGAGCAGATCGCCCGCGAATTCGCCCGCCGCGGTTATCGACTGGTGCTCGTGGCCCGCCGAGCCGACCGCCTGCGGAACCTGGCGGAAGAACTCAACGGCCCGGCACACGTGCTGCCTACCGATCTCTCGGATCGCGACGAGCGCGCGACCCTGCCCGACCAGGTGGCGGCCCTCGGCGTCGTAACGGACGTCCTGATCAACAATGCGGGGCTCGCCACGGTGGGTCCGGTCGCGGAATCGGATCCGCAGTCCGAACTCAACCTGATCGAGGTCGACGTCGCCGCGGTGGTTGACCTCTGCAGCCGGTTCGTGCCAGGGATGGTAAGGCGCGGACGGGGAGCGGTGCTCAACGTCGCGTCGGTCGGTGCATTCGGGCCACTGCCTGGACAGGCATCCTACGGCGCGGCCAAGGCGTTCGTGCTGTCCTACACCCAGGCGATGCGAGAAGAGCTGCGCGGCACCGGCGTCACCGCCAGCGCGCTGTGCCCCGGGCCAGTGCGCACAGCATTCGGCGACAAGGCGGGCATGCCGCGCGAGGAAGCCGAGTCCGCACTACCGAACTTCATGTGGACCGAGGCCGATGAGGTGGCCAGGGCCGCGGTCGACGGTCTTGCCGCAGACAAGGCCGTGATCATCCCGGGCATGCCGAACCGAATCGGGTCGGTGCTGTACCACCTGGCGCCGCGGCGCCTGCTGTTGCCGCTGCTGGCCCGTCAGCATCCGGGATTGAAGAAGACGTAGCAAGGCGGTTCGGCAACCCATTACCGGAATTGCCCGGCTATCAGCGACACCCGAGCGACAACAGTTCGCGCGACAGGTGCACTCGCTGAATTGTCGCTCAAAGCCGGGCACAGCGGCCAGTCCCCCGACTCCAGCCGCCGAGTACAAATGCGGGCATAAAGCTGTGTCCTGAGTCATTAATTCGGCACGGCCTCGCCCGCAGCCGCGCTGAAACGTCCCGTCGGGCCCGCGGCGTCCAGTACCCGTAGTGCGTCGTCCATCAGCGCGCCGACGTGGTAGCTACCGTCCGACGGCAGCGACGACGGCGCGTAGCCGCGCATGAACGGCGCCACCACGCGCCAGCCCGCGTCCACCAGCGCGGGCGCTACCTTGCGCCAGCTGTAGGCGGTGTCGGGGAAACCGTGCAGGCACAACGCAATTGGCGCGTCGACCGGGCCCCAGGTCAGGGCGCGCAGCTGCACGCTCGGCGCCGCGACGTCGAGCCACCGGGGTTCGGTCACGCTATACCGGGTCGAACTTGGCGATCAGCCAGCGATCGCCGACCTTGTCCAGCGTGACCCGCACACTGGACGCGGTGTCGGTCGGCGCATCCTGACCGACGATCACGGTCTGGTTGACGAACACCAGCACCACGGCGTGGCGGGGGTCGGCGGACACCGAGGCCGTCGCCGGAACCGTTGCCACTGCAGAGATCTGCTTCTGCTTGGCACCCGGGATCACCACGTTGTTGGTCAGC
>JBKOYU010000551.1:0-1657 GCA_046725575.1 Actinomycetota bacterium
ATGCACACCAACCGCTTGACCAGAACCTTGAGCCGCGCCAGCCGCCGCGATCCGGTCGCCAGGCTGGCACTGACCACCGCCGGCAGCAGCTGCGGGGTGATGCCCACCGCGATCGCCAGGGCGAACAGCACTGAGTCGATCACCGACCGGCGCAGGAACAGGTTGGTGATCAAAATCAGCACGGTCAGGGCGAACGCCACCCACAGCAACAGATAGGAGAAGCGGCGCAGACCGGCCTGGAACTCCGTCTCGGGTTGCCGCTCACCCAAACCCGCCGCGATGCGGCCGAACTCGGCATCCACGCCGGTCGCGTAGACCACCCCGACCCCTTCGCCGGCGCTGACGATGGTGCCCATGAACGCCAGATCGGTCGAATCAGTCAGGCCCGCATCGGCTTTGACCGGCTGTGGTGACTTCTCCGAAGCCGCCGACTCGCCGGACAGGATGCTTTCGTTGCATTCCAGCCCGTTGACGTCGATCAGGCGCACGTCGGCAGGCACCGTTTCGCCGAGCGCCAACTGGATCACATCGCCGGGCACCAGGGCGTTGACATCGACCCTGGTGAACTGCCCGTCGCGGCGCACCACGGTGGTGTGGTGCACCCGCGAATGCAGCGCCGCGGAGGCGCGTTCGGCGCGGTACTCGTTGACGAAACCCAAGCCGATACTGGCGGCCAGGATCACCCCGATGATGATCGCCTGTTTACTGTCTCCGAGGAAGAACGAAACCACGGCGGTGGCCGCCAGCAGCCCCAGCACAGCGCTGCGCAACTGGCGCCCCAGCACCGCGATCGCGCTCACCCGATGAGTGCGAACAGCATTAGCGCCGTAGCGCAACAATCGCGCCGACGCCTCGGCTCCAGACAGTCCATCGGCCGAACCCTCGAGCCATCGCAGCACCTCATCGAGTGGGGCTGACCCCGCCCGCGGCGCGGTCAGCGCCTGCTCAGTCACCTATCATGCCAACAGCGAGCGGCTGACGAATCAATGTCCGGTTCATGCCCGACCACTTTGCCAGATTATCCGTGTCGCATTGATTCGAGCAGTGACATCTTCCAGGCAAATGCCACGCTACCCACGACACAGACCCGACGTCCGATGACGGTTAATGACCCCGGTATTCAAAGCATTTCACGAGTTCGGTGTTGACGACATGCCTCCGCAAGCTGAAATTTGTCTCGTCCAGTTGAAGACTGCGATTATGGCGCCGGGAATGCGCCACCAGCGTCCGCGACCCGCCGCGATGCCGCCTCGACGCACCCACAACCGTGAACCCCGCCACTATTTTCACCAGCTGGAAAGGAGCGCTGGGCAACTCGCGGCCCCGTGGTGATCCTCTTTGTGTCGGTAGCCGGCGATCGCAGCGTCGGCTGGTGAAGACAGTTGGAGCGGCTGCCCGGTTAGCCGAGCAGTGAGACCGAGCAGCCGCGGCGAAGCTTGCCGGACGGGGTTTTCGGGATGGTCCCCGGGCCCAGCACTACGACGTTGCGCGGCCGCATATCGACCTCGGCGACCACCTCGTGGGCGACCTGATGTTTGATCCGGCGCACATCGGCGGGATCGTCGAACGCGTTGGACTCGACCGCGACGGCGAAAGATTCCCGTGAGTGCCCGGCGTCCAGGCCCACCGCGACCGCACACCCCGGACGAACACCCCT
>JBKOYU010000163.1:0-4217 GCA_046725575.1 Actinomycetota bacterium
CCTCAACAACGACACCGCCAGCACCGGATTCGCCGACATCTTCGCCGTCGCCGACCTCACCGACAGCGACACCTCCCGCGACACGCAACGCACCGCAGAACTACTGCACCACATCGGAACTCACATCGGGACCCGCTACACCACACAGGGCTGAATCAGCTCCAATAGCTCACACCCCCATCGAAGCGGCCAATTTTCGGCCTGTCCCAGTTATCGCTGCCAACGTGCAGGCGGTGTGCTGTCGTCTGGACCAACAGCCTGGTCTCCCTGCCGCAGCGGTGGGTCCATGCGGGGATCTAACGGCAGCGGTCGGGATACCAGCACGGCGCGGCGTCATGACAGGATTCGTTGCCTCACAATACATTCGACCGGTTTCAGTCCGGAGAAACTATCTGCGCTGAGGCCACCCACGATCGGGCTAGCGCCGAACGTCGTCGCTCCGCGGGCGCGATTCACTCACCGCCGTCGGCGCTCGGCGAATGACAACTCGTCCCGCCACCTCTAGATCCTGCATCGCGGTCGGTTTGTCCCGAACCGTCCCATCTGGCCGTGCCTTGGCAACTGAATCATGGACAACCATACGGTTCTAGGATCCGCCACGAAGATGAGAAACCCCGTCCGCCATTTGGATGAGAATTCTGCAAAGCCGCAGGTAGAGGCATCCGCGTTCGCCACGGAGAATGACAGCCTACAGCGGCGGCGGCAGCGGTGATCGAGCACGGGTCGTTTGACGCCGCGGCCGAACGGCTACATGTCACGCCCTCGGCGGTGAGTCAGCGGATCAAGGCGCTCGAACAGCGGATGGGGCAGGCGCTGGTTGTGCGGGAAAAGCCGTGTACGGCAACGGCTGCCGGTGTTCCCCTGTTGCGGCTGGCGGCACAGACGGCGCTGCTGGAGGCCGAGGCGCTGGCCGAGATGGGCGGCGGTGACGGGCCTAAACCGCGAATTGCGTTGGCGGTCAACGCCGATTCGATGTCAACCTGGTTCACTGGGGTGTTCGACGCTTTGGACGACGTGCTGTTCGATATCCGGATCGAAGACCAGGATCACTCCGCGCGTCTATTGCGCGAGGGCGTGGTGATGGGTGCGGTCACGACCGAGCGCCATCCGGTGCCGGGCCGTCGGGTGCAGCCGCTGGGCGTGATGCACTACATCCCGGTGGCCAGTCCGTCGTACGTCAAGCGGTATCTGCCGGACGGGTTCACCGCGGATGCCGTGGCCGATGCACCTTCGCTGGCGTGGAATCGCGACGATGCACTGCAGGACATGTTGGTGCGCAAGGCATTTCGTCGCGATATCGCGAGGCCGCAGCACCTTGTCCCGACGGCGGAGGGTTTCGGGGCGGCGGTGCGCACCGGACTGCGCTGGGGCATGTTCCCGGACAGCCTGGCCGCAGCCCATCTCAGGGACGGCTCGTTCGTCCAGATCGTCAGCGACCACATGGACGTGCCACTGTATTGGCAGTGCTGGAAGCTCGACAGCCCGGTGATCAAGACTGTCACCAATGCAGTCTGGTCAGCCGCGACCAATTTGCGCCGGCATCGGAAGTAATCGCAATCCTGAACGCCGGCGCAGAGCTGACCGACGGGGAGACGAGATGTTGGCGTTCTGCAGGCCAAAGCTCGGGGGAATCAAGGCCCAAAGTAGGCAGTTTTCGTCGACGTCCTTTCGCGCAGCGCCAATGGCAAGGTGCTCAGTGAGGACATCCGTGAGCCGTCATGGCGCGGGCACGAGCTCAGGATCTGACAAGTGTGCGCGCCGCACGAAACTAACGGGTCCACAAGACTTTTCACTGCTCGGCGCTCACAGTGCTCGTGGCGGCCGACAGGTTGACTACTTCTAACTCGCTGCGGGCGTGACTGGACGGAAGGGCCGGGTTGATATCAACGGCGGCACTGGAGTTCGCCGGATGCGCTGTGATCATCGCGTCTCCATAGCCTCGTCGCTGAGCATGTCTCTGGTGGTCGCCGCCAACCGCGGTGACAGCGAGCACGGACTGACTCTGAACCCCCATAGGCCGCTGAGCTCAACGGCTGTGCCGGCAGCGGCACACGGTGGAATCGGGGCGGTCAGAACGCGGAGGTCACTCGGCGAGGGCGTAGGTCACCGCGTCGTCGAATCCCAGTGAGCGGCCCTTCTTGTAGGCGGCATCGTACGCTTCCGGGTCCAGCGCATCACGGGTGCGGCGGTCGCATTCATCGTGGAAGACAGGCAAATTCGGAAACAGGAATACGTAGTTGCCAACGGCGCGACCGACTGTCTCGGCGGCGCCCATCATGGCCGCGGAGCGTTCCGGCTTGCCATCGTCGGCAGCGATCCAGGCCAGCGCCTCTAGGTACGTCGCGGCCGTTCGCCTATCGTCGACGTGCTTGGCCAGCCGGAGTCCCTGTTTGAATACGGTGGCGGCGTGGTGGCGGTCGCCCCTGAGCCAGCTGTCGAGGCCCATGCCCAACAACGCCCATGTGCGATACACCGATTCGCCGTGCGATTCCGCTAGGGCGTGCACCTTTTCATTCCATGCGAGCGCCTCTGCCGCGTCCCCTCGTATTTCGTGCGCCCGTGCGAGCAACAGCTGTGCGGACGCGCGAATGGTGAGGTTGCCGCATGCATCGACCGCCTCGGCGAGGCGATTGCATGCGCGATCGGGGTCGCCTCCCAACATTGCGGCGAAGCCGTCGGCGATGGCGACAAGCGCGTGCGCCGCTGGGTCGGCCAGCTGCCCGGCCAGTTGCTCGGCCACCTCGTGTGCCTCTCGCGCTCGAGCCGCTGCTTCCTGCACATCACCCTGGAGGCTGGCCAGCACGCTGGCGTAGTAGATCGCTTCGACCCGTTCATATGTCGGCTCAGGTTGCGTACGGGCCAACGCCTGGTCGAGCCAGCGGCGTCCCTCACCAACCAGTCCATGGGCAATCCAAAATGGGCTCAGCTCGGCGGCTATCCCGGCTGCGGCTTCGGGGGAGTTGGTCAGGCTGAACTCCACCGCCTCGCGCAGATTTGGCATCTCCCGGTCGAGGCGCGTGATCCACTCGATCTGTCGGGCGCTGAACCACTCGTCCGCGGCGTCCCGCGCTAATCGTTGGTACCAGTCCAGGTGCCGACGGCGCAATTCGGGATACTCGCTGGTTGCCTTGATCTTCTCGCGGCCGTAATCGCGCAGGGTCTCAAGAAGCCGGAAGCGCACTGGGCCCGTTGATTCCGCGCGAATCAGTATGGACTTGTCCACCAGCGCGGTGAGCAGGTCGTCCACGTGCTCCGGGTCCACGTCTCCGCCGCAAATGTTTTCTGCGGCTTCGAGTTCGAAGCTGCCGGCGAACACCGACAGCCGGCCCCACAGTTGTTGTTCGGCGGGCGTGCACAGGTCATAGCTCCAGCCGACGCTCCAGCCCAGGGTCTGCTGCCGCGTCGGCGCACCCCGGCTACCGCGGGTCAGCAACGCGTAGCGGTCGGCCAGCCGCTTGAGAAGTTGCTCCGGCGACATCGCCCGCAACCGCGCGGCGGCCAGCTCAATCGCCAACGGCAACCCATCCAGGCGGGAGCAGATCTGGGCCACGGTCGCCTTGTTGTCCTCGGTGAGTCGAAATCCAGGCAGCGTGGCGGCGGCCCGCTCGGCGAACAACGCCACCGCGTCGAATCCCGGAAGCCCGCGAAGCGTCGGCTCGGGGTCGACTTCGGGAACCGCCAGCGGGGACAATCGCAGCACCGCTTCCCCGCCGATGCCGAGGGCCTCGCGGCTCGTCGCCATGATCCGCAGGTCCGGGCAGGCCCGCAGCAGCGTCTCGGCCAGTTTCGCGGCGGCGTCCACCACGTGCTCGCAGTTGTCGAGCACCAGCAGCAGTTTGCGTGAGCACAGGAAGTCGATGAGCACCTCATTCAGCGGTTTGGTCGGCTCGTCGCGCAAGTCCAATCCCGCCGCGACCACATCCATTAGCGAGGACGAGTCGCGAAGTTCACCGAGTTCGACAAGCCGCACTCCGTCGGGGAAATCGGCGGCCACGTCGGCCGCGGCGCGCAGCGCCAGTCGGGTTTTGCCCACCCCGCCGATCCCGGTCAAGGTCACCAGACGAGATGTCGCCAAGAGGGTCTTCACCTCGGCCAACTCCTCGCTGCGACCGACAAAGCTGGTCAGTTCCAGCGGGATGTTGCTGAGCGTGCGGCGGGCACCGACAGAAGCGGTTGCCTGTGGCATCGGTCGATCGAGTTCCCCTTCAGTACCGGTC